>JAGYLW010000013.1 GCA_018400915.1 Fidelibacterota bacterium | reverse complement strand
TTCACGAGGATTTTTAGCCCGAGATTTGGGGGCTGTATTTCTTTTGTTTCTTTTCTTTGGACAAACAAAGAAAAGAAAGGAAAAATGGGCGTTTAAAGATCAGAGTTTAGGGATATCCCGGCTAATATAATTTGCTACATACTTCTTACTACATACTTCCTACTAATTACTGATGACGGGGGCGGTATTTTGTTTGCCTGTCCCGAAGGAATTCGGGGCAAAGAAAAGAAAAGAGAATGAGAGACTGAACACCCACAACTTCATTCACGAACGAACGTGTGCTTGTCCCTGTCCTTCTTCACCCCGGGGAAAGCCAGCAGCTTGTTATGCATGACCGCGTAAATGCCGGGCTTGACCAGCCGGGCCGCAAAAAGGGCTTCGACCACATTCTGCATGGCGTCGGAATCGCGGAATTCATACGGGCGCATGGCGCCGGTAAAGATCACGGGGCACTTCGGTTCCTTTATTTCCTTACAGAGCAATGTCCCGGTGACCTCAAGGGTGTCGGTCCCGTGCAGGATGATGATCGCGTCCGAAGAAGCCATTGCCTGGCGGGTGATATCCAGAATGATATTCCGGTCGTTCTCCGTCATGTCCAGCGAATCCTTGAAAATGACATTGCGCTGATCGACGGACAGTTCCGGCAATCGCAGGCTTTCCAGTATCCCGGAAAGGATCGAATGCTGGTTGGTCAGAATACCGTTATGTTCATCGTAGGTTTTCTCGATCGTCCCACCGGTCGTGATAAATGTGATCTTTTCCATTTTACCGCCTGGTGTTAAATATATATTCAGCATTTTACGATAAAAACACCGTTTAAATCAAGTATTATCAGCAACTTTATATTTTTTAATATCTTACAGCAAATATACCCAATAAAACATGTTTTATATTCTCAGGCTTTTCAATGCCTTCATATCAACATGAATATTCCTTCTTTATCAATGAATGTTCATTGCACCGGCCTGCCGTGAACAGCGGAATATCCCGTAAAGTACCTCCTTCCCCTGCGGTATTCAATTTACTTTGTCGCGGAAAATACCTATATTACCGATACTTGACAGATCGTATTTCCGTGAACGCATTCATACCGGGATCGCTGCCCGCAGAGGATCTGCAGAAAAGATCTGTAAAACGATTTACTTGCTGTAAGGAGTTCCCATGAATCCACTGGCCGCTGAACTGAATGAACGCCTCCGGGAAAAAGCGCCTTTTATTCACCGCATCCTCTCGCAGAAGGGGAAGGAATCCTATTTTCCCAAAAGCGGCATTCTCTCTCAGAGCATGCAGGCAAAAGGCACCGGTATCAACGCCACCATCGGCATCGCCGTCGAAGACGACCTCTCCCCGGTGCACTTCCGCTCCCTTGACCGCCACATCCGGCTGGACCCGAAGCAGGTCTATCCCTATGCGGGATGCAGCGGACTCCCCGAACTGCGGGAGACCTGGAAACACATGCAGCGGAAAAAGAATCCGGACCTGAAGCACAAGGCCACCAGCCTGCCGGTCGTGACCTGCGCCCTGAGCCACGGGCTCAGCATTGTCTCCATGCTCTTCCTGGATCCCGGTGACACGGTGATCATTCCGGACCTTTACTGGGGAAATTACAATATGCTCATCAGGGAGCGGCTTGATGCGAACTTCGATATCTATCCTTTTTACCGCAACGGGGCGATGAATACGTCGGGGCTCCGGGACCGCCTGATGAATACGGAAACCGGGAAAAAAGTGATCGTCATGAATTTTCCGAACAATCCCGCCGGATACACGCCGACAAAAAAAGAAATGCGGGAGCTCGTGCACATCCTGAAAGAGGCCGCGGAAAAGGGAAACGACCTGATCGTATTCATTGACGATGCCTATTTCGGCCTGGTTTATGAAGCGGATGTGGATATCCAGTCCCCGTTCGCCTACATCGCCGGCCTGCACGAGAACATTCTGGCCGTGAAGATCGACGGCGCCACCAAGGAGGACTATGTCTGGGGCTTCCGCACCGGCTTCCTGACCTACGGGGGAAAGGGACTGGATGCCGAGGTTTACGATATCCTGGAGAAAAAAACCGCAGGCGGGATCCGCAGCAGCATTTCCTCCTCGCCCCATTTGTCGCAGTCCCTGCTGCTGGAAGTGTACCGGGATCCGGATTATGCCGCGGAGAAAACACAGAAATACGAACTTTTAAAATCGCGGTATGAAAAGGTCAAAAGCGTACTGGCTGCGAACGGGGAACGCTACCGCGAATATTTCACGCCCCTGCCCTTCAACTCCGGGTACTTCATGTGCGTCGCCCTTTCCCCGGACGTGGACGGCGAGGCGGTGCGGCGCATCCTTATCGAAAAATACAGCACCGGGGTGATATTCATTCACGGCGTGATCCGCCTTGCCTACTCGGCGATCGCAAAGGAAAAGATCGAAGCCCTTTTTGAGAACCTCTACCGGGCCTGCGGGGAACAGCGCCGGGAAAAACGGGAGAAGTAACATGGCCACAACGGGAACCTACCGGAACGACAGGGAATTCCGTGCTGTCACCTCGGAGATACGCACGATCATCCAGTCCGCCTTTTACCGCAACAATGTCACGCAGGTCAAAAGCGTATCGGAGGCATATTCCCTGGCGCGGGTTTCTCCGGGAACCACGGAACTCACCGGCATGCCGGTCTACAAACCCGAATTGCAGGGGCTCCCGAAAGATGCCAATGTCCTTCTTTTTAACGACGGTGACGTGATCGGCCGCTGCGCTGCCGCACGGCGTATTGTCGGAGAGCCGGAAGTGGACCTGAAACGCTATTCCGCAAAGCTCCGCGAAGCCGTTTACGGGACCCGCTTCCGGAAGATGTACCATGCCGAGTCCGTGATCGGGCTTGACGAGGATTTCATGGTCCGGGCGCATCTGCTCATTCCGGAACATTTTGAAAATCTTCTGTTGTCCTGGATGCTGAATTTCCAGTATTTCAACGAAGCGTTCAGCGTCCGCTATCAACAGTCCCGGGAACTCGGCGAAGGGGATGTCTATCTTTTTTCCGATCCGGAGTGGAAACACCGCGAACATCCGCTGGGCCTGAGTTTTTTCGATCCGGAACACAACACCGGCGTCCTGCTGGGCATGCGCTATTTCGGCGAACACAAGAAAGGCACACTCACTTTGGGATGGGGCACGGCAACGCGAAAGGGCTATGTGTCCTGCCACGGAGGCCTGAAACGCTACAACCTTCCGGAAAATAAAAAATTCACCGTGGCCGTCTTCGGCCTGTCGGGCAGCGGGAAATCCACGATCACCCATGCCCACCATGAAAACAAATACGATGTCACCATCCTGCATGACGACGCCTTTATCATCAATGCGGAGAAAAAATATTCCATCGCCCTGGAGCCGGCCTACTTCGATAAGACCGCGGACTATCCCATGAACTGCGAAGACAACAAATACATTCTCACCCTGCAGAACAACGGCGCCGTCGCCTATGAGGACGGCGGGATCTATCCGGTGACCGAGGACCTGCGGAACGGGAACGGAAGGGCGGTTAAATCGAAATTATGGTCGCCCAACCGCGTCGACCGCATTGACGATCCCATCAATGCGATCTTCTGGCTGATGAAGGACCCCAGCATGCCGCCGGTCATCAGGCTGAAAGGCGCTGCGCTCGGTTCGGCCATGGGCGCGACCCTGGCGACCAAGAGGACCAGCGCGGAACGGCTGGCGCCGGGAGTGGATCCGGACGCGCTGGTGGTGGAACCCTATGCAAATCCCTTTCGCACCTATCCCCTGGAAAAGGACTACGAACGTTTCAAAAAGCTTATTGAGGACGGTGTCGAATGCTATGTGCTGAATACGGGGATTTTCATGGGCAAAAAAGTGCGGCCGCATCATACGCTGGGGATCATCGAATCGATTCTCGAAAGGACGGCGGACTTCAGGCCCTGGGAGCCGTTCGACGATATCGGGATCCTGGATATCGAAGGCTTCAACACCTCCCTGAAAGATCCGGAATACCGCCGGGCATTCATCGCGCGCTTCGGGGACAGGATCCGCTTCATCGCTTCCCGGGAAACGGAAAGGGGCGGTATTGACAAACTCCCGGACGATGCGCTGGAAGCGCTGCAAAGCGTCTTGAACAAGCTAAAAGCTTAAGCACGGATTACACGCCTGTCCCGACGAATGTCGGAGAATTTCACAAATAACGCGTTGGCCGGTCGTCGTATTTTTAAACAATGCAATGAATGATAGTGCTTCATGATAAAGGTGTGTCTTTTAAAAAACCTTTACATCGTTTCAGCATACGTACAAAATATTCTGCAATGAATGTCAGGCATTAAAAACAGTTCGTGTAATCTGTGTAATTCGTGGTAAAACTATTCACTTCAGCAATATCATTTTGCGCGTAGCGCACACCTTTCCGTTGATGTTCAGCATATAAAAATACACCCCGGCGGAAGATCCTTCCGCATTCCAGATGATCTCATGGCGTCCCGCCGTCTGGAAGTTGCGCACCAGGGTCTGCACCCGGCTGCCGCGGACATCAACAATGCTGATATCTACCGTTGCCGGCTCCGGAAGGACATAGCCCAGGCTTGTCATGGCATTGAAGGGATTCGGGTAATTCTGTTCAAGCCGGAAGCCCTCAGGGCCCTTTCCTTCCAGCACCCCCAGTCCTTCTTCCGAGAACAGGAAAAATTTTTCCATCAGGGCGCTGCGTGCGGCTTCGGGATACACCGTCTCAAAGGGGAAGCCCAGGACCATCACTTTGCCCGCCCCGATGCCTCCCGGGAACATCCCTTCATATACCACTCCTGCGAATCCGGCGGAACAGCCGCTGTATTTCAGGAATCCGCGGCTCTCGCCGCTGATGCCCAGCACATCCGGATAGTTGACGTTATAGGTCCCGTGGCTGCCGTCATCGAACGAAAAGGATGCCAGTCCGGAAAAGATCGTATCTCCGAGCGCTTCCACCCGGTAATATGTCCCGGCGGCATTGTTGGGAGCATCCTGCAGATAACGCACGCGTAAATAGTCCCGGCAAAACGCCTTGTCGGAGGCGGAGCCCTTGTTGTCCAGGTCCCAGGCGATCTCCGCACCGGATACGAACAGCTTTCCCCCCTGCCGCAGATAGCTTTTGATACTGTCCTGTTCGGTATCGCTGAAGGTCTCGTCGGCCGTGCTTTCCTCGCCGAGGATATAAATGACATTTTCATAGTCCCGCAGGGAAACCTGTCCGCCGGCAAGCGCCTCGTTGCTTGCCGATACGAAGCTCCTGTCAAGCGTGCTGAGCGCATTTGCATGCTGCCGGATAAAATCCCGGCTGTTGCCGGACGTTGTGCGGTCAAAACCGTTGACGATCAGTGCGGGTCCGCTGCCGCCGTCTACGCTCACGGCGAGGACTTCGGAAAAATCCCCTGTCCCCGCGGCATTGGCCCCGGCGACACGGGCAAAATATGTGCCGCTTTCCGGCAGGTCCCCGACCGTTCTGTCTTCAACGTCCGCATAAACGGTGTCCGGAAATGTCATCCCGTCCCGGCCGAGCGCCACACAAAAAGAATCCGTTCCGGCCTGTTGAGCGGTCTCCAGGCGGAAACTGCCCGCATTTTCTCCGCGCAGAATCGCCAGGGAACGTATCTTTTCCGGCGCTGCGGGAGCGTAGGTTGTAAAATACCAGGCTGCGGTCCATTGCGCGGCATCCGTAATGCGCACTTTCCAGTAGTAGCGGGTGTGTATTTCCAGCGGCTCCGGAATGCTGCAGGAATTGGTGTCGATCGCCTCCCGGTGAAAGACCGTATCGCTGAAACCCGCATCCTCCGAGACGAGCAGTTCGTAGCGTTTTCCGGGGATATCCTGCCAGCGCAGCTCCGGCATAAGCCTCACCCTTGTCTCCCCGTGAAGCGGGGACTGCAGACGTACGACCGCAGCGTTGCTGTCCGCAAAATAAAATCGTTTTACCGCATCCAGGTCAAGGCTGTCAATATTGCCGCCGGTGTCGTGCAGGGTCATCACCCCGGCGGATGCCGCAGAGACCAGAAGGGTAAAAATCAGCAGTGTTGAATAAAATCTTTTCATCATCTCTCCTAATACCGGTAGCGCGGGAGGCGCATGGCACCGTCTTCATTGCTGAGAAGTTTGTAGAGCACGGGGTCTTTCAGGATCTCGTACGCATCCATGGGTTCGCCGTCCACACGGACGACGGCGTTCACCAGGCGTATGCCGTGACTGTAATCCACGTAATGATCGACATGACCGGTGTACAGGGGCTGAATGGGCGATCCGTTCTGATAGTGCCAGCCGTAGATGGCCACATATCCGGGCTTGGTCTTGATCGCATTGCAGATCACCACGTCCTTCTTAATGCCCGCGATCAGTTCGCGGAAACTTCCCCCGGCGGCCTCCCGGGCGGCGTTGATGTCCTCGTTATGTTCCACGAACTTATATACCTGCGAATTATTGTCACCCACGGGCGCATACGGTATCGGCGTCAGGCGCACCGTGGCATGCCGCCAGATGTCGTCGCAGAGTTTCGGCGTGGTCAGGATGCAGCCGAAGGCATCGGCGATCTGCTGTGCCGTCTGCGGCCCCATGGGAATACGGCAATAGTCCGTATTGCTCCCGATCGAGAGATAATCGGTCATGACATCGTACTCGACGGTGTGCGTGTCGCCGTTCGCATCCCTGAAAGTGGACCGCAGCGTGATGAATTCCCTGAGCATATCCGGGATATTGCCGCCCAGGATCGCTTCGAGGATTTGGGGCTCCCGCTCATTGAAGTCCGTTCCCAGGATATCCTCCATGAATTCGGAGCCGCTGCGTGCCTCCGCGGGGCGGTCCGGAATGACCACGGGCATGAACTCCGCATGATCAATATCCGCATAGCGGTACCGGTCCGTTTTTCCCGCATGGTGCAGGGTCAGCCCCGAAGTATCGCTCAGGTCCAGGCAATCGATCTCCGAGAGCCGGACCTGTCTTATCCCGGTAACGGTATGCAGGCCCAGGGCGGCATTCGAAAGGGAATCCAGCTCCGCAAAACGTATCTGCTCCAGTTCCCGCACGTCGTATTTGCGCTGCGTTCCCTCCCCCTCGATGATCAGCATCTGCCCGGAAAGCAGGAATGCGCCGGAAAGGAAAAGCAGGACGAACAATGTTTTTTTCATATCTTCCTCATCATTTTTTCAGTGACGCCCCATTCTCAGTCAATGCATGTATCCCGGGCTGTCCTTCCGGCCTTTCATTTATCAACGCGGGTTGCCTTCAGCCGGAATCCCCAGCCCAGGGAGAACACTCCTTCGCGGATCGTGTGGTCTTCCGTGGAATACGCCAGCATCCGCTCCCCTTCCCCGGAACAGATCATCCAGTTGAAGACATCGGTGGGTTCCAGGACTTCCCTGCCTGCGGTTTTGTGAAACACAAAATCCAGTTCTTTCTGCGCTTTTTCCTCATTGAGCGATGCGCTGATCTCCGGGCGGTGCAGTTCCCCTTCGTCCGTGATGAGAAAGGGAAGGTCCTCTCCGTTTTCGGCAGCCTGCGGGTAATGCTGAAGATAAATCAGAAAGGAAAGCACATGATGCACCGGTTCCGCCGCGCGCCTCACGGTGCCGGTGGAATAATATATTTTTCCGTCGCGGTAATATTCCGCGTAATGCTGTTCGAACTTTTTCTGGCGGATGTGCTTTTTCAGGGAATCCAGCGCTTTATAGGAGGGATCCGTATAGTAACGGTACCAGTTGTCCGTATCGTATATTTTGTCGAATGCGCCGACGGTGAAAGCATGATAGACGATCTCAACGGCGTTTCCCGGAAGGGGGTTCTCGCTGATCTCGACCTCCGCGACCTTCAGTCCGAACAAACTGACATCGAAAAAAAGCGTGTCGGCGGCCCCGAGGCTTCCGGCGGCAAGGATCAGGATGTACAGCAGTCGGTATATAATCATGATCTAGATCTTTAAGAGCATCATGGCGATCAGCAGGTAAATGAGGACTCCCATGATATCGATCGTGGTGGTCACGAAGGGTCCCGTCGCGATCGCGGGATCGATCTTCATCTTGTTCAGCACCATCGGCATGACCGTTCCCGTAAAGGTCGCCAGCGTCATGGCGATCGCGATCCCCAGTGCCACGGCGACACTCAGTTCAATACATCGCACAATGGGATAATTATACGCGTTGGTCTGGATCACATAGGACATCAGAAAAGCGATGAGCCCCAGGATAATCCCGTAAATGATGCCGAGTGTCAGGCCGACGCGGATCTCCTTGAAAATGATCCGGGGCACCGTGTCCGGGTTCACCCGGCCGGTGAGGAGCCCCCGTGTGATGATCGTCGAGCTCTGGGTCCCGATGTTGCCGCCCATGCCGGCGATAATGGGAAGGAAGGAGGCCAGAATAATATAACTGCTTAACAGGTCGTGAAAAAGCCCGATGGTGGTCGCCGCGATCAGCCCGCCGATATAGGTCGCCATCAGCCAGGGGAACCGTTTTTTCGTGGTTTCCCAGGTGGATTTCAGGATAATGTCCGTGTCGCGCCCCAGGCCGGCCATCTGCAGAAGGTCTTCGGTGGCTTCCTCGCGCAGTACGTCGATAATGTCGTCCACGGTGACCACGCCGATCAGCTTGTTCTCGTCGTCAACGACCGGCACCGCCACAAAATTATACCGCGAGGCGATGCGGGCGACTTCCTCCTGGTCCGTCTCCGGACGTATGCTGACGACCTCCTCGACCATGATATCGGAAAGCTTTTTCCGGGGATCGTTCAGCAAGAGCTGGCGCAGAGAGACCACGCCCACCAGATGATGCCGTTCATCCGTGACATAAATATAGAAGACCATTTCCGTATCAACGCTTTTCTGTATCGCTTCCGTGGCGGTGGCGATCGTGTAATTTTCAGGAAGATGAAAGACCTCGGGATTCATGATGCTCCCGGCGGTGTCCTCCTCGTAGCCCATGAGGGCCTCCACTTCCCGGGACTCCTCATCCTGCATCATCCTGAGAAGTTCCTGCTGTTGTTCAAGCGGAAGGAGACGCAGGATATTGGACTCGTCATCGTAATCCATTTCGCGGAAGATATTGATGATCTCGGTCCGGTTCAGGGACATCAGTATGTCAAGGTTGATATTGTCATCGACTTCCGACATCACCTGGGCCTTCTTTTCATAGCTTTTGATAAGCGAAAAGAAATACAGCCTTTCATGCGGCGTGAACGAACGGAAGAGCAACGCAAGGTCCGCGGGATGCGTTTTGTCGATAATATTGATCAGATTGGTCTTTGCGCCCCGGCGGTGCAGTTTCCGGTATGTATCCACCAGCAGTATCACTTCATTGTTTCTCATAAGCCGGTCCCTCCTTCGTGATCTTTCCGTTTTCGGTGAATGCTGATGTTTTGCCGGATATTCAGCAGCCCGATGAAGAGCATGATGATCCCGCCCGCCAGGATCACCCTGGAAACAAAGGGTTTTGCGTACATGATGTTTTCCCGTACCTGCGGGATATTGATATCAAGCAGTATCATAAGGTTAAAGACCGCGTGAATGATAATGCCGGGAATAATGGAATAAAATTTATATGCGATATATCCCAGGACCATACCCGCGATAAAAATGGCGGGCGCATTCCAGTAGCTCAGGTGGCTGAAGGTGAACAGAAGGGAAGTCAGGAGAATGGCCACAAAAGCGGAATATTTATTCCTGAGCATCACCCGCAGCAAATAGCCGCGGAAAACGGCTTCCTCCACAACGGGAGTGACAATGACCGTCACGATGAAGATCAGGATGAAATTCAGCGGATACAAAACCTTCAGATGCGATCCGGTCCCCTGCGCCGTTTCAAAGAAAGCGCCCGTGAGCATGTTGACAAGTTCAAGGAGGAAGAACAATCCGACGGCGACAAAAAGGATATCCCGGAAGGCGCCGGAAGGCACGGGGCGTATGCGGAAGGCGTGTTTTACGGATTTTCTATTGCCGATGACATAAAGCAGCAGCGGCACCAGCAGCATCGACTCGAAGAGGCCCAGTACGATATAACGCAAAGCCTGCGGCGTGCTCCCCATCATGTCATGGTTATAATAGAAGGTCACCATCAGGATCAGAAAAGCGATCAGGCTCATCAGGAAAATGAACATCGCCGTCTTGTAATTGTAATACTGGGACATGGGAAGCCGTTCCTTTTACATGATGATCTCGGAGTTGTTGTCAAGGGCTTTCATTTCGCCGTCAATGATAATATTTGTCACGCCGCGATACCAGATCGACTCAAAATAGGGATTATAGACCGTGACATTTTCTATGCTTTCCATAAGGATCTGGGATTCGGGGTGCTTGTCGCGGGACCAGTCGGCGGGAGGGGTGGACATCTGCTTGCTGGAATCGGAAAGGATATAAAAGGATTTTTCCCTTTCATCCGCAACGCGAAGTGCGGAATGCGTGCCGATCTTGTTGATGAAGCCGCGTTTCCAGTACCAGTCCGTCCCCACCAGGACAAGGTCCGAACGTGAAATGGCCAGCTCCATGGCGGCATCCGTATAGAGCGAGACCGGGATGCCCGCACGGCCGAGGAACTTTGCCAGGGAGACCCCTTCCCCCACCGGCCGCGCCTCGGTCAGGCCGACCTCGAAACGCCGGCCTTTCAGCGCGGCGCTGAGAATCGCCTTCCGCACCACCGAACTGTGGCTGAAGGTAAAGATCTTCGAACCGTCCTTGATCAGCTTGCTGACGCAGGTGCTGATAGTCTTTTCAATGTTTTCCTGGGTCCTGCTCCCGAAAACGGAGAGGATCTCGGGAATGCTTTTTTTCCCTTTGTCGATCTGCTTAAGCATGAAGACATGCATGTTCGGAAAGATCGCGATCAGCGGGTGTGCGTCGCGGACTTTTTTATAAAGGTAATCAAGTTCCTTTTTCTGTTCCTTTTTCGAAAGGTCATTGTTCTCGGTGAAGTAGCGTTTCAGGATATTGATATACTTGAACAATATGGTGGATGCGCCGGCTTCCTGTTCAAGCAGCATGGCCTCGAATTCGGGATAATTGGTCATCATCTTAATGCTCCTCCCGCGGCATCGCAACGGCCGCCTTGTTTTTATCGCGGATCAGTGCCATCTGAAGATCGAACAGGCGCCGGAACATCGGCATTTCCATGTTCATTTTCAGCAATGATTTTTTGGCGCGGTTGAATTGTCCGTTCCGGCGGCTGAGCTCACCGATGTAATAATAGATCATTGAGGTGTCTTTTTCACTGGGATCGCCGACAAGCAGGGTCCGGGCAAAATTCACAATGGCCTTTTCCCGGTATTCCGCAGCACGCTCCTCATCACCCTCATCTTCAAAAAGCCAGGACATCCGCAGGTAGGTGTCCGCAAAGACCATGGGGTTCGCTTCCGTCTTTTTCAGAATATACACAAAATGCTCAAACAGTTCCATGGTGGTGGGGTTGATATCCGTGAAACGCTCCCGGTATTCGTCGGAATATACAATATTCCGGATTACGTTGATCTTGTCGGGTATCAGGCTGAAGTCATGGGTGACGTAAAAACACTTGTGACAAAAGACCATCCAGTTATCCAGGATATCCTCTTCCAGGGTCCGGACGCGGAAATCGCTTTCGACAAAGTCGACGCTGTACATTTCCTCGGCGGCATGATTGTTCACCTGTGTGCCGCAAACCGGACAAACGACCGCCTTTTTATGCTCGTCTTCCCGGGAACCTTCCCGGCTATCTTTGAATTGATCTTCTGCCATTTTTTAAACCTCTAGAAAGGGAGTTCCTCTTCATTGTCCGGCAGCCCGGGCTCGTTTTCCGTATCGTCCCCGCCGCTTTGTTTCTTGTTCGCCTGCGGAGGCGGTGCGTACACACCGGAATCACTCTGAGGCGGACGGTCCAGCAGCATGGCGGTGTCGACCATGATCTCCGTGGAATAACGGGTAATGTTGTTCGCATCCGTCCACTTCCGTGTTCTGATGCGGCCGTCGACATAGACCAGCCGGCCTTTGGTAAAGAAATTCCCGATATATTCCGCCGTCTTCCCGAAAGCCACACAGCGGTGCCATTCGGTATTTTCGGTATATTCGCCGTTCTGGTTCTTATAGGTCTCGTTCGTCGCCATACTGAAATTCGTGACCGCCGTTCCGCTGGGCGTTGCGCGCTGCTCCGGATTCTGTCCGAGCCTGCCGACCAGTATGACCTTGTTCATTGAATTTTTATGCATCGTTCTCTCCTTGAAATAATTGAATGATATCTTCCGCCTTTATATCGCTTCCGTAAAGTAGTGCGGTGACATTTTTTTTCTGATGTTTTGCGACAATGGTCTGATACACGATATCCGCCGCCTCGCAGGCATCCAGAGGCGCATCCTCGTTCTGGCCGGCACGGACAAGGATGTTCGTTCCCGGCCTGCAGAATGCAGGGATCTTGTAAGGATGCGACATGTCCGGGAAGCGCACGCCGAGCGCATCGTCGTTCTTTCCCCTCAGCGGGTTCTTTCCGGAAAGGTTGACATGGTCGATGATACAGTACACGGCCTTGTCCGGGAGTGTATCCGAGCGCAGGGTCAGCAGGAGCTCGTCCCCCTTGCGGGCGATCTCGCGGCCCGTCAGGTAATGTTCCGCGCTCTCAAAGCTCCACCCTTCCGGCAGCCGGATTGTTTTCAGCCCGGGGCTGGAAAAATCGATCCAGTGCATCGCTTACTCCTTTTCCGTACGCGGACCGAAGACGGCGGTCCCGATACGCAGCATGGTGGATCCTTCTTCCAGGGCGGTCCGGTAATCGTTGCTCATTCCCATGGACAGTTCCTCGAAGCGTATATTTTCCGTTTCCAGATCCCTGCAGTCATCCAGCAGCGAACGGAGCAGGGCAAAGGAGCTCCGGATCCTCCCGCCGTCATCCGTAAGGGCCGCCATGCCCATCAGTCCCCGTACCTGCAGATTTCCGTAGTCGCGAATACGTTTCACAAAGGGATAAAGCGCATCCGGCGCAATTCCGGACTTGTTGCTCTCCCCGGAAATATTGACTTCGATCAGGCAGCGGATCCCTTGTTCCTTACGGGCAATGATGCGTGCAAGTTTCTCTGTTTGCAAACTATGAAGCCAATCAAAATTCTGCAAGCATTTATTTGCTTTGTTTGACTGAAGATAGCCGATGAAATGCCGGGTGATCCCCGGAAAGGGATGTCGCGCAAATTTTTTCAGGGCATCCTGGATGCGGTTCTCCCCCAGGTCGCTGACGCCGGCTTCCACGCCGGCGCAGATCCTTTCAACGGGCTGCTTTTTGCTCACTGCGATCAGCCGCACCCGGCCGGGATGCGGACTGTATTTCCGGATGTCTTCCCGGATGTTTTCCAGGTTCTGACGGATGTTATTCATCATTCCTCATATCCCGGAGTTCGGCTTCCGCCTCATCCGGCATGTCTTCGCTCTCCATGACATAGCGGACCGCGGAGATCCGGTCCCCGTCATGCAGGTTGATCAGTCTAACGCCCTGTGTGTTCCTTGAGAGGGTGCTGATCCGGTTGATATGCTGACGGATCAGCAGGCCGTTGCCGGTGATGATCATCAGGTCATCGGAATCCACGACTTCCTTAAGTGCGACCATTTTGCCGACCCTGGTCGCGGTTTTCAGTGTGATCACACCCTTACCGCCGCGGTTGGTGATCCGGTAATCCATGATGTCGGAACGCTTGCCGTAACCGTTCTCGCTGACCGCCAGGACGGTGGCTCCTTCGCGCTTGACGACGACCATATCGACGACGGCATCGTCATCGGGATCCAGGGTGATGCCGCGGACGCCCGTGGCGCTGCGGCCCATATCGCGGACATGTTTCTCATTGAAGCGGATCGCCTTGCCTTTTCGGGTACCCAGGATAATATCCTGATCCCCGCTCGTGATATCCACCCCGATAATGTCATCGCCTTCGCTGAGGTTCACGGCGATGATGCCGGTGCGCCGGGGGCGGCTGTACGCGTCGAGACGCGTTTTCTTGATCGTTCCCTTTTCCGTCGCGATAATAATGAATTTGTCATCGGTGAATTCACGGACGTTAAGGAAAGCCCTGACCTTCTCGTCTTTTTCGCATTCGAGAAGGTTGACAATGGCGCGGCCCCGCGTGGCCCTTCCGGCCTGCGGCAGTTCATGCACCTTCAGCCAGTACACCTTGCCGAAATTGGTAAAGAACATGAGATAATCATGCGTGGAAGCGATAAAAAGGTTCTCAATGAAGTCGTCATCTCTCGCACTGGCCCCGCGTTTCCCCACACCGCCGCGGCGCTGTGCGCGATAGACATTGACGGGGGTCCGCTTGATAAAACCGTTGTGCGTGATCGTGATCGCCATTTCCTCATCCGCGATCATATCCTCCACGGAGAAATCCTCCGCATCCTCGATCATTTCGGTGCGGCGTTCGTCACGGTATTTTTTTGCTATCTCGCGGGTTTCGTCAAGCAGGATCTTCATCCGCTCGGAACGGTTGTCCAGAATAAACTTCAATCTTTCGATCTGCTTCAGCACATCGATATACTCCTGGATGATCTTTTCGCGCTCCAGCCCGGTCAGCTTCTGCAGGCGCATGTCCAGGATGGCCTGTGCCTGCAGCTCGGAAAACGCAAAGCGTTCCATCAGGTTCAGCCGCGCGTTGTTGGCGCTGGAGGATTTTTTGATGATCTCGATGACTTCGTCAATATTGTCCAGGGCGATCTTCAGACCTTCCAGGATGTGCGCCCTTGCCTCCGCCTTGTCAAGCTCAAAACGGGTGCGCCGGACAATGATGTTGTGCCGGTAGTCAATAAAATGCTGCAGGATCCCTTTCAGCGAAAGGACCTGCGGGATCCCGTTCACCAGCGCAAGCATATTGATGCCGAAGGTCGTCTGCAGGTTGGTATGCTTATAAAGATTGTTCAGCACCACCTGCGGCTCGAAATCCTTTTTCAGCTCGACAACGACCCGTATGCCCTCCTTGTCCGATTCGTCACGAAGGTCGGAGATGCCCTCGAGAACTTTATTCCGGACAAGGTCCGCAATACGCTCCACCAGATTGCTTTTGTTGATCTGATAGGGGATCTCCGTAAAGACGATCTGTTCCCGGTTGGCGCGCATCTGCTCCACATTTGCGCGTGCGCGGAGGGTGATCTTGCCGTGTCCCGTATCGTAGGCCGAGAACAGGCCGGAGGCACCGTAAGCCAGGGCGCCGGTGGGAAAATCCGGCCCCGTCACATGCCCCATGAGCTCTCTGGTGCTGATATCGGGATTTTCCACCGTGGCACGAATGGCATCACAGATCTCCCCGATATTGTGCGGCGGAATATTTGTTGCCATTCCCACGGCGATACCGGTCGCCCCGTTCACCAGCAGGTACGGAACCCGGCTGGGAAGTACCAGCGGCTCGGTGAGGGAGTCGTCGAAATTCGGCACAAAATCCACGGTCTCCTTGTCGATGTCCGCAAGGATATCTTCCGCGATCCGCGCCATCCGCGCTTCCGTGTAACGCATCGCGGCGGGGCTGTCACCGTCGATGGACCCGAAATTCCCCTGGCCGTCCACCACGCAGTAGCGCATGGCAAAATCCTGGGCCAGGCGGGCCATGGCATTATAGACCGACGAATCGCCGTGCGGATGATATTTACCCAGTACGTCACCGACGATACGGGCGGACTTTTTATAGGGCCGGTTGTACTGCATGCCCAGTTCGTGCATGCCGAAAAGTATACGCCGGTGTACCGGCTTCAGTCCGTCACGGACATCCGGCAGTGCGCGGGATACGATCACGGACATGGAGTAATCTAAGTAGCAGTTCTGCAGTTCCTCTTCAATATTGATCGGAATAACTCGTTCGTTAGCCAATGTTTCCTCTCTTTTTTATACTTTTGCCGGATGGCGGTTATACATCCAGGTTCTTAACGTATTTCGCGTTCTCTTCAATGAAGCTACGCCGGGCCGGGACATTTTCTCCCATCAGGACGGAGAACATATGGTCCGCCGCCATGGCGTCATCCAGGCTTACCTGACGGACGGTGCGCGAATCCGGGTCCATGGTGGTGCTCCACAGCTGCGAGGGATTCATCTCCCCCAGACCCTTGTACCGGGAGATCCCCACCTTGGTGCTGCGCTCCTTTCGCATACGCTTTATCAGCATGTCCATTTCCGTGTCGTCATAGGCGTACCGTTCCTTTTTTCCCTGCGTCAGGCGGTAGAGGGGAGGCTGGGCGATATACACGTGGCCGTACTGCAGCAGGTCCCGCATCTGGCGGAAAAAGAAGGTGAGCAGCAGCGTGCGGATATGGGCGCCGTCCACATCGGCGTCGGTCATAATGATGATCTTGTGATAGCGGATCTTCTCAACATCAAAGTCGTCACGGAGCCCGCCGCCGATCGCCGTGAAAAGCGCCTGGATCTCCTTGCTCTGTATCACACGGTCATAACGGGCTTTTTCAACATTCAGGATCTTCCCTCTCAGCGGAAGGATCGCCTGAAAGCGGCGGTCCCTTCCCTGCTTCGCCGAACCGCCTGCCGAATCACCCTCCACGATGTACAGTTCGCAAAGCGAAGGATCCTTGATCGAACAATCGGCGAGCTTTCCCGGCAGGCCGCTGAGCTCAAGGGCGTTTTTCCTCCGGGTCAGTTCCCTGGCCGTCCGCGCGGCCTCACGGGCTTTGGCGGCCATCACGGATTTTTCTATGACCTTTCTGCCGACGCCGGGGTTGGTCTCAAAGAACTCATTCAGGTTCTCCATGATAAAACTGTCCACAATCCCCTTCACTTCGCTGTTGCCGAGCTTGGTCTTGGTCTGTCCCTCGAACTGCGGTTCCGGGACCTTTACGGAAAGTACCGCCGTGATCCCTTCCCGCGTATCTTCGCCGCTGAGGGAAAAATTCTTTGCCTTGATGCCCTTGAACATATTGTTCTTCTGGGCATAGTTGTTCAGGGCACGCGTCAGGGCGGTGCGCGTACCGGTCAGGTGCGTCCCCCCTTCAATGGTGTTGATGCAGTTCACATAGGAAAAGAAGTTTTCATTATAGGTGTCGTTGTACTGAAAAGCGAATTCGATATTGACATTGTCGCGCTCCCCTTCCATGTATACGGGTTTGGGGTGCAGCGGGGTGCGGGCCTCGTTCAGATAGTTCACAAATTCCCGGATGCCGCCCTTGTAATGAAAATTGTCTTCGCGGTCGCTGCGCTCATCGCGGAGGGCGATATAAACGTCCTTGTTCAGAAAAGCCAGCTCACGCAGGCGCTCGCGCAACATGTTGTAGTCAAATTCGCTTTCGTTGAAAATACTGTCATCCGGCAGGAAGCTGACGATCGTGCCGGACCTTTTCGACTTGCCGATCGCCTTGAGCTTTGTGGTGGGTTTCCCGCAGGAATATTCCTGCTCGTACATCCTGTTGTTCCGTGAAACCCCGACCTTCACCCACTTGGAAAGGGCGTTCACCACGGAGACGCCGACGCCGTGCAGGCCGCCGGAAACCTTGTAACTGCCTTTGTCGAATTTTCCGCCGGCATGAAGCATCGTCATGATCACTTCCACGCCCGGCTTCTTTTCTGTCGGATGTATGTCCACGGGCATGCCGCGGCCGTCGTCCTCGACACTGACACTGTTGTTTTCATGCACCGTCACGGTGATCTTATCGCAATAGCCCGCCAGTGCCTCATCAATGGAATTGTCCACGACCTCATAAACCAGATGATGCAGTCCCCGCTTTCCCGTATCGCCGATATACATGGCGGGGCGCTTGCGGACGGCCTCGAGTCCCTGTAATACCCTTATCTTGTCTGACTGATAGTCACTTGCACTGTTGTACATATATCTCCTTCCAGATCCCTGTTCTTGTTAAACCTAATTCAGACGAATATCTTTGATGACGCCGGGGCCGAAACGTGATGCATATTTTTCCAGGATCCGGGGTTTCTGCATGATGAGTTCCTGCCGCCAGGTGCTGTTCTTGACGTTGATATAAAGAACGCCGTTCACCACTTTCTCGGGCACCGCAACACCGGCGATCAGTTCGCCGACGATCTCGTTCCAGCTGCGGAACGCCGCATACTCTTCGAGGGCGCGTTCGCCTGCGATACGCCTTACGATATTATCCACGGTCGTGGCGATCTTTTTCATGCCGTAATATAACAATGTTTATACTACTATGCCATTACTATTATACTTTAATGATTAGAGAAAGCAGCCTGATAAGCGAATTTTAAAGGCGTATTATATCCTTTTTTCCCTTTTTTTCAAAACGAATTTTAAAAATGATTTTATGTTAAAAGGTTTTTCCCTATATTTACAATCGTTCAACGCAAGAAAAGCCCATGATCACAGAAGCAAAACACATATTTGACAAAGAATCCGCCGCCGTCCGGGACCTGGTCGCCAAACGCGGCTGGAAAGCAAAGAACGACAGTGAGTCCTTTGCGGCGATCTTTGATTTTGTGAAGAACGGGATCCCTTTCGGGATGAACAAAAAGGGCTGTATTCCCGCTTCAAAGGTACTTGAAGACGGTTGCGGCCAGGCACTGACAAAAAGCATCCTCCTCAAGACGCTCACCGAAGCATGCGGGCTTCTCTGCCGTTTTCACGCTTTCCGTATCAAAAAAAACCTGTATGAGGGCCTGCCCCGGAAGATCAGGTATAACAGCCTGCCGGACACCCTTATCAGCGCCTGGGCCGAACTCTTTTACAACGGCCGGTGGATCGTTGCCGACGGGGTTATCCTTGACGATCAATACCTTGAGGGACTTGGCAGGCACATCAGTGCCGGTGACGGAGAATTCATCGGGCTGGGCGCCGGCCTTTATCCGGGAAATACGCGTCACCGGAGCTGGGACGGCGAGAACCACAGCTACTGCCAGCGCGCCGCCATTGTCCGCGACCTGGGGATCATTGATGATTTTGAGTGGTTTTTCTCCGAATACCGTGCCGATTTCCGGAAGCTCGGGAAACTCGCTTCCAAGCACGCAAACCGGAAGATCGCAGCCATACGCGGCAATGCCTCCGCCTGACCGCAGGCCTTATATATCCTTCCCGGACCGCGGTCCGGCATACTTCGTCCCTTTTCTCCCCGATACAAAAAAAGCATCGCAGTGATGCTTTCTTTGCGGATATAACGATAATGTTCGCTTCAGATCATTTTCTTTTTCGCTTCGGATTGTGCTTCTTTTCCGTGTCGGCATGGTTTTTTGCATTGCCGTTCGCCTGTTTGCCGTCTGGTGCAGCGTTCCTGGATCCCTCCGCCTTGCGCGCCCTTTCGGCGTCGCGTTCGGCCTTTTCCTTGTCGGTCTTTTCCACCAGGGATTTAAGGAACGCCTGATATTCGTCCTTCCGGCTAATGATTTTAAAGGCATCCGTAAGTTTCGAGGTCTTCAGCAGGCTCAGCAACTTCGGCCTGGGCATGCCCAGGTAGCAGGTATTACCGTTTGCACGTGTGTAACGGCGGGCGAACATGACCGCACTGAGACCGTTATTGTCCACGATCTTCATATTTTCCACATCCAGGATAATATCCTTCACCCTGTTCTTCTCGATCAGGGCGGCCAGCTGCCGTTTGTACTGAATAATTCCGATCTCATTGAACACCGGGTCATTGCATTTGAACAACAAGGTGCTCCCGATCATCTGATGTTTGAATTCCATAATAAACTCTTCATTGAATTGCTGATTTCCGGACCCTGCACTTTCCGGATGAATGTATATAATATTTCATGAAAAAACAATGCAATTTCTTTCGATCCCGCGGATGCGGGCGGGGCTTCCGGGGACTGCATCCCCGCAGAAAACCTTACATAAAGGAAACAAACTCAGGATCAGGGCCTTATATTGCGCCCGCACGGCGATTCCCTGAAAAACCCCTTCCTTTTTTTTAAAAATGTATTATATTTGCAAGCTAACGAAAATGGAGGAACTATGTCAAGGCTGACCGTAAACGATGTAAACTTTCACAAAAAGCGTACTCTGATACGCGTTGATTTTAACGTCCCGGTTGACGACAGGGGGCGGATCAGCAACGATCACCGTATTGTTTCCTCGCTTCCGACCATAAAAAAAATCCTTTCAGACGGAGGGTCCGTGATCTGTATGAGCCATCTCGGGCGCCCGGAAGGGAAGGGATATGAAAAGAAATTCACCCTGAAACCGGTGCAGGAACGTTTGAGCGAGCTCCTCGGGATCCCGGTAAAATTCGCCCCCGACTGCATCGGGGAAGAAGCGGAAAAACTTGCCCCGGCATTAAAACCGGGAGAGGTGTTACTTCTGGAAAATCTCCGTTTTTACAAAGAAGAGAAGAAGAACGATCCGGATTTTTCCGCCCGGCTCGCCTCATTCGCGGATGCATACGTCAATGATGCTTTCGGGACCTCCCACCGCGCGCATGCTTCCACGGTGGGCGTGGCAAAACACTTCGACCAGGTCGTATCCGGACTCCTGCTCGAAAAAGAGCTGATCTACCTGAAAGACAAGCTCGACGATCCCGAACGCCCGTATACCGCCATCCTGGGCGGAGCCAAGATCAGCGGCAAGATCGACACCATACGGCACCTTATGGACAAGGTGGATAGCCTGATCGTGGGCGGCGGCATGATCTTTACCTTTTACAAGGCCATGGGGCACGAGATCGGAAGATCGCTGCTGGAAGAGGACAAGGTTGAGCTGGCAAAGGCATTGCTGAAAGAGGCCGAAAGCTCCAACACCCGTTTCCTGCTTCCTGTGGATGTCGTAACGGCAAAGGCCTTTGAAAATGAGGCGCTTTCCACGATCGTCGATGCGGATGAAATCCCGGAAGACCAGATCGGGATGGATATCGGCCCGCGTACCGTAAAGCAGTTCCGTGAGATCATCCTGGCCAGCAAGACCCTCTTGTGGAACGGACCGATGGGGGTTTTTGAAATGCCGAATTTTGCAAAGGGAACGGAAAAGATCTGCGGGGCGGTCGCCGAAGCAACGGAAAAGGGCGCCATCAGTCTCGTGGGCGGCGGCGATTCCGCATCCGCCGTAAAAAAACTGGGGTTTTCCGATAAGATCAGTCATGTTTCAACCGGCGGCGGTGCATCCCTGGAACTTATTTCCGGATCCACGCTTCCCGCCGTGGCGGAGATCAGTGAAAAACCGGAGAAATAATAAAAACAATATCAGCAAAAAAGGGAAAAACCTATGCGGAAATTATTCATCGCCGGTAACTGGAAAATGAACCATACCGGCACAGAAACGGAACGTTTTTGCCGTGAACTGAGGGCAAAGGGACTCGAAGGACACAAAGCGGATCTCCTGCTGTGCCCGCCGTATACGTCCATCCATGCCATGGTCTCCGTCCTGGGCGATTCGGCGATGAACGTGGGCGCACAAAATCTGCATGAAAAAGATTCCGGCGCCTATACCGCTGAGATCTCGGCGGACATGATCAGGGATGCCGGATGCACCTACGTGCTCATCGGGCATTCCGAACGCCGCCGGTATTTTCACGAAAGCGATGAAGGCGTCAATGCCAAACTGAAAAAGGCCCTGGATAAGGATCTTTCCCCCATTGTCTGCATCGGCGAGAAAAAGGAGGAACGCGAAGACGGAGTCACGGAAAAGGTCGTCAGAAAACAGCTGCTTGCCGCCCTGGAAGGACTTTCCGCAGAAGCAGCCGGAAAGGTCACCCTTGCCTACGAACCGGTGTGGGCGATCGGGACCGGACTGACCGCCAGTCCGGAACAAGCCCAGGAGGTCCATCGTTTCATTCGCAGGACACTGGCTGAAAACCTTGACGGACATGTTGCCGACAGGATCCGGATCTTATACGGCGGCGGTGCAAAACCCGCCAATGCGGAAGCGCTTCTCTCGGAAGAAGATATTGACGGACTGCTGATCGGCGGCGCCAGTTTGAAAGTTGACGATCTTTACAAGATCATTGAGATCGCAGATACGATTAACAAATAAAGGGATTTAGAATGTATACGTTTCTTGTTGTTTTACTGATTTTAATTTCGATCCTGCTTGTCATTTCGGTGCTGATGCAGTCATCGAAAGGTGACGGCATGGTGGCCATGACCGCCGGAAGCTCGGTGCTCGGGGGGCGGGGGGCCGCGACCTTTTTGTCCAAGTTTACCCAGTGGGCGGGAGTCGCCTTCTTCGTACTGATCCTGCTCATCAATGTTGTGGTCGCACGCCGCGATGCGCCTTCTTCGGAAAGTGTTGTGCAAAAACAGTCGGGCAAACAGATCACCACGCAGTCTTCCGGACTTCCCATGCCCGCCAATGTGGAGGTCGAACAGCCGTTGGCGGAGCCGGAAACGGAAGCAAGCGAATAAAGATTTGAATTTATAGACGCTTGTGCATATATTTGCATACTTTCGCCCGGGTGGCGGAATTGGCAGACGCGCATGGTTGAGGGCCATGTAACCGTTAAAGTTGTGCGGGTTCAAATCCCGCCCCGGGTACAGTAAAATTGAGTGTTTACCTTGAATGCAGACAGGAAAGGATGTTTATGATAAAACGAAAAAAACTCTCCGTCATAATGATTTGTATCATGGTGCTTTTTTCATTCGCCGCCGCCCAGGAGAACGGGAACGACGAACAGAAACTTGAAAAAGCGAAGAGCATGCTGGAAGACCTGAACGCCGAGGGTGCAAAAGCCCTCCTGGATGACATTCTGGCCAGGGATTCCGTCAATGCGGAAGCGCTGTACACTTATCATGAGATCGAACTGATGTACGGTGATCTGACCGAGGCCCAGGAACTGGTGCGGAAAGCGATCGAATATGCGCCCTCCAAACAGGAATACCGCGACCGCTTTGATGAACTGCGCGACATGATCAATCAGCTGAAAGACGCTCAGCGCGAGGTGGATTCCGGCAACTACGAAACCGCGAAACGCATTTTCAACGATCTGATCGAGCAAAACCCCTCCATTGCCGAGCTTTACTACCGCTTCGGCTTTATCGAGATGCAGGAAGAGGATTACGATGCCGCCCGCGAATATTTCGACAGGGCCAGCATCCTTGCACCCGATGTGGAAAAATATGCCAGGGCGAAAAGCATCCTTGCCGCAAGGATCCTCCGGGAAGCCCAGCAGTCACTCGGCCGCGGCGACCTGAGCACCGCCGAGCGCAAAACGGAAACCTGCCTCCGTATTAATCCCGAATTCGGTTCCGCCTATTCTATCCTCGGATATATAAAACTGCGCTCCGGCGACATCAGCGCCGCCGTGGAGAACCTGGAAAAAGCCGTGAAATTCAATCCCGAAAGCCGCTCCGCCTGGTATAATCTCGGGAACATCTACCGGAAAAGGCAGGAATATAACAAAGCCGAAGAGGCGCTGCTGCGCACCATCCAGCTCGATCCGACCTATGCAAAGGCATACACGGGCCTGGGTCAGTCCTATCTTGCCGAAAAAGACTATGATAAAGCGGAAACATACCTTAAGAAGGCCATAGAGCTGGATCCTGAATCAGAGGCCGCACGCGACAGCTACGGGGAACTGATGAACACGCTGGAACGCTATGATGAAGCCATTGAACATCTTACCGCAGCCGCGGATATGATCCGGAATCCCAGAGATAAATACCTTACCAATTACCGGCTCGCTTATGCGTACAACCGTTCCGGGGAATACCAGAAGGCCCTGGAGGTCGCCAAGGAAGTCACACGTGCCAATCCGCGTTTCGGCGGCGGATGGTACGAGCTCGGTGTGGCCTACGCCAAGAGCGGGGAAACGCAGAATGCCATTAACGCTTTCAACGAAGGCCGTTCGGACCGGGACTGGCGCGGCCTCATTGAACCGGAACGCGAACGCCTCCTTACCGGAAAAGACCTGAGCTTCTGACATAAGAATGTTGAGTTGTTGATTCGTTAATTTGTTAATTTGTTGTTGAGACGTTGAGCTGTTGAGACGGTAACCACGGATTACACGAATTTACACGCTTGTCCCGACGAATGCCGGGGAATTACACGAATAATCTCACGCGGATTAACACGAATTATTTAT
>JAGYLW010000129.1 GCA_018400915.1 Fidelibacterota bacterium | reverse complement strand
GAAGTTTCAGCTTAACTCTGACATATTCCCAGACCGCCGGGTCGGGCTTGCTCACCTCCAGGGTGTCGCCGCCCGCCACGAGGGAAAAATGGCGGCCTATCCGGAAATGTGCAAGCATTTTCCGCACCATGGCCTCCGGCTTGTTCGAGACAATGATTTGCGTCATCCCCGAACATTCCCGCAGGGTTTCCCGCACCCCGGGATAAAGGTGCGAATGCACGATCAGGTGGGCGTCGTAATATTCCGCCATTTCCCTTCCGATCGCGGTAACGTCCGTTTTATGGGAACGCTGCCGCTCCAGGGCAAAACCGATGGCGCGTTCCACCAGTTTCCCGATCCCGCTGCCGATAAAGCTCCGTATTGCCGCTTCCGGGACGGCCTCAAAACCGTTCTCCCGCAGGACGGCGTTCATGCTTTCCGTAATGTCCGGCAGGGTATTGCAAAGCGTACCGTCAAAGTCATAACAGATAAGTCCGGGGTGTTTCACATCTTCTCCACGAATTTTTCGGCGATCGTTTTTTTCACACCGTTATTGAACTCGATACGCAGCAGGGTCTGTGAGGAGCGGATCACGCTTTTCACTTTTCCCTTGCCGAACATCTTATGAATGACGCGGTCCCCGGCGTGCACGGAGCCCGGCGCCGGCGGGCGCACCGGCCTGATCACCCCGCTGTCACGGGGCGGCGCAGCGTTGCGGAACCCCGCGGCGGAAGGCCTTACGGCGGGCCGGCGCGGCTTCCGGGCGACCCTGTCGCTTTTCAGGCATGTCTCCGGGATCTCGGCGATGAATTCCGAAGGACGGGTATCCCGCAGCAGCCCGTACTGCATGCGGCTGCGTGCGGAAGTGAGGGTGACCTTCTCCATGGCGCGGGTGAGGGCCACGTAGAACAAGCGCCGTTCTTCCTCCATTTCTTTTTTTTCCAGGCGCGCGCGTTCCAGCGGAAAAAGCCCTTCCTCCATCCCCGCAATGAACACCCGGCGGAACTCCAGTCCTTTGGCGCTGTGCACCGTCATCAGCGTCACGGCGTCCGCACTGTCCTCCCACTGGTCGATATCCGTCTGCAGGGACACGTCCTGAAGAAAATCCGCGATACTTGCCTCGGGATTGTATTTTTCGAACATTTTCACATCATTGATGAACTCTTCCTGGTTGCGCAGGCGGTCCCGGAGTTCCGGATCCTCCCTGTCCCGATACATGGCATGCAGTCCGCTTTTCTCCAGAACCTCGACGGTAAAGTCCGCCGGGGGAAGTTCCCGCATTTTGCCGTTCAGCGAGACCATGATGTCCATGAAGCCCCGCAGGGCCTGCCGTGCCCGGGCATGCAGCCCCGCTTCCTCCGGATACTGGAAGGCTTCCCAGAGCGTGCGCCGGGTTTCCGCCGCGAACCGCTCGAGCCTGCCGAGGCTTTTTTCCCCGATGTTGCGGGCGGGGACATTGACGATGCGCTTCAGGTTCACAGTATCCCGCGGATTGACCAGCACGTTCAGGTAGGCCAGGATATCCTTGATCTCCCTGCGTTCGTAGAATTTCACGCCTCCCACCAGCACGTAGCGGATCCCGCGGTTGTGAAGGGCTTTCTCAAGCAGCCTTGACTGGGCGTTCGTGCGGTAAAGCACGGCATGATCCCTCAGCGGCTGGCCGGAACGGAGGATCCGGTTCGCGATATAGTCCGCTTCCTCAAAGTCGCGTTCGCACTCCTTGTGCAGGATCCTTTCTCCCTGCTCCCCTTCCGTCCACAGGTGCTTGTCCGCACGGTGATCGTTGGCACCGATCATACGGGAAGCGGCTTCGATAATGGTCTTCGTGCTGCGGTAATTCTGTTCAAGCTTGATGGTCTTCGCCCCGGGAAAGGTGCTCTCGAACTCCAGAATATTCCGGATGTCCGCACCCCGCCAGCCGTAAATGGACTGGTCGTCATCGCCGACCACACAGATATTCCCGTGCTTTTCGGAAAAGAGGCGGACCAGGCGGAACTGCGCCGTATTGGTGTCCTGGTATTCGTCCACCAGGATATAGTCCCAGCGGTGGCGGTATTTTTCGGCGATCGCGGGATATTTGTCGAACATCAGCAGCGGCCGCATCAGCAGGTCGTCAAAATCGCAGGCATGGTTCTTCTGCATTTCCCGGTCGTATTCCCGGTAGATGAACGCCATTTTTTCCTGCATGTACTTGCCTTTCGCCGCTTTTTCCGCGGCTTCCGGCTTCCTGAGCTGCTGTTTTTGCCCGCTGATATAATGCATGACCTGGGAGGGCGGGAGTTCCTTCGGGTCTGTGCCCGTCGCTTTCAGGCACTGGCTGATCACCTTTCGTATCGTTCGTATCGTAGATGAAGAAACCCGGGAAGGTTTTTCCGCGAGGATGCGGGCGCCGATGCTGTGAAAGGTGCCGATATTGACGTAGTTCACCTGTCCAAGCAGGCGGGTGACGCGCTCCTTCATTTCATTGGCGGCCTTGTTCGTGAAGGTCACCGCAAGAACGCGGTTTCCCGTGGTCTTTTTCTGTTTCAGCAGCCAGGCGATCCTGCGGGTCAGGACCCGGGTCTTCCCCGACCCCGCCCCCGCGAAAATCAGCACGGGCCCGTCCGTGGTCAGTACGGCCTCTCGCTGGCGTGCATTCAGTCCGGATAGAATATCAGTCATACGCTCCTTCGGGTTTCACCGCAAAAATAGCATCTATACAAAAAAAGGAGAACGGTTTTCTCCTTTTTCTGAAAAAATGTGACATCAGTAACGGTACCGGTCCGGTTTGTAGGGTCCGGCCGGATCAATGCCCAGGTATTCCGCCTGTTTCCGGGTCAGTTCGGTAAGCCTCACGCCGAGACGCTCAAGGTGCAGGCGGGCCACTTCCTCGTCCAGCTTCTTGGGCAGGGTATAGACCTTGTTTTCGTGCCGGTGCCTGCGGATCTCGATCTGTGCGAGCACCTGGTTGGAAAAGGAGTTGCTCATAACGAAGGACGGGTGACCGGTCGCGTTCCCGAGATTGACCAGCCTTCCCTCGGAAAGAAGAATGACGGAATGCCCGTCCGGGAAAACGATCTGGTCCACCTGGGGTTTGATATTGTGTTTTTTGACCCCCGGCAGAGCGTAAAGGGCGTCCACCTGGATCTCGTTGTCAAAATGACCGATATTGCAGACAATGGCCTTGTCTCTCATGCGCTGCATGTGCTCCGTGGTGATCACATCGCAGTTCCCGGTGGCCGTCACGAAAATGTCGCCTTTCCCGGCGAGGTCGTCAAGGCGGCTGACCTCGTAGCCTTCCATCGCCGCCTGCAGGGCGCAGATGGGATCGATCTCCGTGACAATGACCCGGGCGCCGAGCCCCCGCATGGACTGCGCACAGCCCTTCCCCACATCACCGTAGCCGCAGACCACCACGGTCTTCCCGGCGATCATGATGTCGGTCGCGCGCTTGATGCCGTCGGCCAGGGATTCCCGGCAGCCGTAAAGATTGTCGAATTTGGATTTCGTCACCGCGTTGTTGACATTGAAGGCCGGGAACAACAATTCCCCCCTTTGCATCCTCTGATACAGGCGGCTGACCCCGGTGGTGGTTTCTTCGCTGACCCCCCGGACGGAGGCTGCGATCTTCGTCCACCGGTCCGGATACGCCTCCAGTTCCGCGATAATGAGTTTC
>JAGYLW010000128.1 GCA_018400915.1 Fidelibacterota bacterium | reverse complement strand
GATGACATTATAAATAATTCGTGTTAATTCCCCGACATTCGTCGGGGCAAGCTGTGTAATCCGTGGTTAAGTAAAAAACGCCCCGGCGATGCGGGGCGCTATTTTATATTGAGCCGTTTTTCAGCAGCCGGTCAGCAGCCGGATCAGGCTTCCTCGGCCTCTTTCTTGTTCTTCCGGGTGGTGAAGATAAGCACCACGACCATGATCACAAGGAGGATCGGAGTGGCGAAGCCGTACTGTTTTCCGGAGTAGGCGATCAGGTCATTGAAACGCCCGATCAGCAGGGAGATACGTCCCATGACGGCGAATCCGAAGGAAGCGCCGAAATAGATCATCAGAAAGTAGATCCCGATGCGCGACACCACCTTGAGCGCGCCCTTGTGTTCGACGGAAAAGAAGAAATAGAACAGTCCGGTAAGCACACCGACGATCAGGATGATGTTATTGATGCTTTCTCCCAGGTTCCCCGTCCACAGCGGAAGCATGGTCGCATGGATCTGCCCGATCACATCCGAGCTCATGTATCCGTAGAGGCGGAGCCCCGCGGCCATACCGATCACGTAGGCCAGGGACCAGCGGCTGATCCACCCGATCCTGGGGATGAGGCGGCAAAGCATGAAAAGCCCCAAGATAAAGGCGAAAAGGTAGGTCAGGTTCTGGGGCTGATCGCCGATTCCGCGGTAGATCACGCCGTTGACGGTATCTTCCGGGAACACCTTGCTGAACATCACATGCAGAACGTGGTAGATCTTGTACCAGAACTTATTGAAGCCTTCCAGGGCCGCGACCTCCGCCCTCGGCCAGAGCCTGCCGAAGAGATTCGGCTGTACCTGGTTCCAGAAGGCAATGGTGGCCCAGTGCGCGGCGGACACGCCGACAAAGATATGTTCGGCGAGCTTATAGAAGACGTTATCCTCGTAGAGATAACTCAGGATCGAAAGGGTTAAGAAGACGGCGATCCATGCGCCTAAGATTCCTATATACATCCGGTTACCTCCTTAATATTTTCGTTGATTTTTGCGTTTAACATAGAACGAGACATTACCGATGATAATAAAGAGAACGATCACCAGATGCGCAATGGACTGTGCGTCCATGAATTTCGTGGCATTTCTTCTCTCCATAAAATTCGGCAGGAGGGTCATCGCTTTCTCGGTGAGAAGCCCCTCCTCGTTCTGTATCTTCTCGATGACCAGCGTCTCGTATTCGGCGGCACCCGGCATTCCGGCGACGATACCCCGCATCTGCCCCGATTTCACATAGGGCAGCAGCTGGTTGACCTGAATGGAAGTGTTTCCGCTGGAGACGGGCACCTGCAGGGGGTCGCCCGCATAAAGCACCCATTCGATGGCTCCCGGATATCCCGCGGACAGGCTGAAAATAAAGTCCACGTCCTTGGCGGTCTGTATGTCATCCATAATGGGGATTGCCGTGATGGGGATCCCTTTGGAATCCACGGAAAAGTTTGCTTCGAAACTTTTCGTGATTCCCTTGATCACCGCTTCGTTCCCGGGACGGTAGCCGAGATTGACATAATCTTCGCCGTATACCAGGTCGAATTCATCGCGCGCCACAAATTCCAGGGCTTCGTTGGCCATAAAGAGGCCGTCCGGCCACAGGCACATCACGATCACCTGATTGCCTTTGGAGAAAAGGTGGCGCAGCACGCTGATCGCCATCGGATGGATCTCCGGTTTCGTGGAAGGGCCGTACTCGAAAGAGATCAGCACCTTGGCATCCTCGGGGAGATCATCCAGGGCGTAAAAAGCATCTTCGGTCAGCTGGGTCGTCTCAACCGGAAGTCCCAGCGGAACCAGCAGGGGGATGAGGACCACAAGCGCAATGATCAGGAAGATGATCCTGCGGTCGAGACTGTCGAGTTTTTCCAGAAAATTCGTGAATTTTGACATGTTTAGTCTCCTCCCATAAATGATTTTTCAATACCGAGGATCACCCGCAGGGACGTGCCCACGATCCCCAGGCCGATGCCGATCATAATGGCGCGGGCGCCGGCGGCATTGGGGTATTGATAGATCCATTCCTGTATCACGGGAAGGTGCAGCCAGGAAAGCCAGGAAATATTCTGCGTCCAGGCCGTCAGATACGCTCCCAGCGGAACCCGTCCGAGCATGATCAGGATCCCCGCGAGCAGCAGCACGGTAGCCTCCATGTTGCGGATCTTGAACGCCCGGTAGGAGGCGGAAGCGACAAAGAAGGCCAGCAGGGCGAACATGGTCGCCGAAAGCGGGGTAAAGAAAGAGTAGAAGACCCAGCGGTAATAGGTGTTCTGCCCCTGGACGTGGGACCCCCATTTCAGCTCGCCCAGGCTCACGGTGGCGCCCAGGTCTTCCAGTTCGTTTACCACCTTCTGCGCATAGCGTTTCGAGACGACGGCCTTGTGCATGACGAGTTGCTCGCCGTCGGCCATCGGATTTCCGTACAGCTTTTTGGCTTCGCTGTAAGGCAGTTTCGTGACTTCCGCGATCTTTGCGTACACGGCTTCCTCATTCTCGCCGATGGAGATGATGTTCGGATAATAGCCGCCCTTGATGAAAAATCCGAAAGACAGTGTCATAAAGAACGCCAGGACGGCGGCCAGGCTGTAGGGCCAGCCCTTTTTCCGTTTGACCACTTTTCTTCCCTGAAGCTTCAGAAGGTTGAGCGCTCCGAGGATCATGGCGAAACTGGCGATGATATCATACCATTGCGTCGCATGGATCTCCAGTTTATCAAAGGGCGCGTGCGGGATGAACCATGACACGAGCATGATGACACCCACCACAGCGACGATGATCGAAGGGATTGTTCGTTTCCAAAACATATGTCATTACCTCTTGTTTTATGATCCCAAGAACAGTGTCTTAAAGAAATGCAGGTTGAAGGTTTCCAGCAGTACGCCGATCCCCAGGAACGCCATCAGTATCGCCTTGACGATATCCTGTCCCTTGATGGAGCCCAGAAGCCGGGGGTCCTTGCCCAGATAGGCGCTGGCGGCAAAGAATTCCTCGCCGATCAGCGTGTAGTCGCAGGCCGTGACAAAGAAGGGGATCTGCGAGGGCGAGCCCGTGCCGGCGATCTGGATGGCCCCGATGGAGTTCCCGGTCTCGGCCATGATCAGGGATTCGGCGTAGAATTTTCCCTGAAGGAAGACGGCGGCCGGCTTGTCGCGCAGCATCACGCCGTCCACGGCGGCGGCAAAGGCGAACTGGTCATCGGTATAGTAGTGGACCATGTCCTCGGTAAAAAGATCGGGGCGGCCTTCGCTGATATAGGATGCCCGCACCGTCTCGCGTCCCGATTCCATCACCAGGGAACGGGAGACCGGCACATTGAGGTCGGTCTCGTAGCGGGCGGTCATTTTCGCAACATGTCCGAGGATAATGAGCCCCGAGATCGTCTCCACCTGATCAAGGTCCATGATGCCGGGGACGTAGAGCACGGAGCGGCCCATCTCGGTGGCGCGGCCGACGGCTTCCTCAAACGCCTGCAGGCCCGCCACGGGACGGAGGTAGATCTCCTTGTTCTTTCTCGCCCGGGCGATGTAGTACAGGATGATGCCCGAGATCAGAAGCAGCGCGATAAAGCGGTTCGTACGGTTGATATTGAACCACCTTGCCCGGGTGATCACCGTTCCCGATTCCGCGATA
>JAGYLW010000127.1 GCA_018400915.1 Fidelibacterota bacterium | reverse complement strand
GGCCGCAGAGATCAAATCCGCCGTCAGAAACTATGCCGACGATGTGAAGCACGGCCGTTTCCCGGATGAAAAAGAGAGCTACTGATGAAGCGCATCGAAAGCGTTCGTGAAATGCAGGACCTTGCCGGCAGGCTGCGGCGCGAGGGACGCCGGATCGCCTTTGTTCCCACCATGGGATACCTGCATGAAGGGCATCTCTCCCTTATCGACGAAGCGCGGAAGGCCGGGGACGTGGTGGTGGTCTCGGTCTTTGTGAACCCCACCCAGTTCGGCCCCGGTGAAGATTTCGACGTCTACCCCCGGGACATCTCCGGCGACGAAACAAAGGCGGCCGGACGCGGCGCGGATATCCTCTTCCATCCTTCGGCCCGTGAGATGTATCCGGGCGAACCGCTTACCCGGGTGCATGTGGAAAAGATCACGGAGGTGCTTTGCGGCGCAAGGCGCAGAGGGCATTTCAGCGGCGTCGCCACCGTGGTGACAAAGCTGTTCAATATTGTCAGGCCGCATGCGGCGGTGTTCGGGCAAAAAGACGCCCAGCAGGCGGCCGTGATCATGACCATGGTGCGGGACCTGAACATGGATGTGGAGATCCGCATCGTCCCCACCGTGCGTGAAAAGGACGGGCTGGCCATGAGCTCGCGCAACGTGCGCCTGAGCCCGGAACAGCGCAAACACGCCGTAATGCTGTCGAAGGTACTTTTCGGGCTGAGGGACACGATAAGGCCGGACACCGCAGTGGAACCCCTGCTGAAGGAGGCGGAGGCGACCCTTTCCGGGCTGCCGGGTGCGGAACTTGAATATCTTGAGATGCGCTCCTTCCCCGGGCTGGAGCCCGTGGAACGTTTTGACCGGGACGCGGTGATCGCGCTGGCGGTCCGTTTCGGAGAGGTGCGGCTCATTGATAATATTTTACTGAAAAACGATCTTGATTCTTGATAAAGGGGCATTTATTTCCTATTATATTGTAATGAGCAGGATGCAGGAGCGATGAAAAAAAGATTATTACATGCGAAGATACACCGTGCGGTGATCACGGAAGCGAACCTGAACTATTCCGGAAGCATTTCCATTCCCGTGGACCTGATGGAAGCCGCCGGCATTGCCGAGTTTGAACAGGTGCAGGTCGTGAACATCAATAACGGTTTGCGTTTCGAGACCTATGTGATCAAAGGCAAATCCGGAAGCGGGAACATCTGCCTGAACGGTGCCGCCGCCCGGATGGGCGAACTGCAGGACCGCGTGATCATTATGGCCTATGCGGACCTGGAAGCGGAGGAGATCGGATCGCATTCCCCGAAGATTATTGTCCTGGATGAAACGAACACCGTGATCAACAGAATAGGAGTATAAATGCCTTCTGAACTTTCCACGATCATCCTGGCCGCAGGAAAAGGGACCCGGATGAAGTCCGATCTTCCGAAAGTCCTTCACAAAGTGCACGGAAAGACCATGATCTCCCGCGTTGTCGACGAAGCCGAAAAGGCGGGAAGCATGAGAACGATCGTGGTCGTCGGACACAAAAAGGAGCTGGTCGAGGAAGAGCTTTCGGAGCGGAATGTGGTGTTTGCCGTGCAGGACAGGCAGCTCGGTACCGGGCACGCGGTCATGGTGACCCGCGACTTGCTTGAGGATCTTGACGGCGATATCCTTGTCCTTGCCGGAGACATCCCCCTGATACGGGCGGAGACGCTGAAAAAACTGGCGCGCACACACCGGGGATCGAAAGCGGATGTCACCGTGCTCAGCGCGATCTTCGAAGACCCCTCCGGTTACGGACGGATCGTGCGCACGGAGGACGGGAAATATTCCCACTCGGTGGAGGCAAAGGACGCCGATGAAAAGACCCGCAGGATCAAAGAGATCAATTCCGGCATTTACGTCTTTAAAAAAGCACCGCTTTTCCATTATCTGCAATTTATCGGAACGGATAACGCCCAGGGGGAGTATTACTTAACGGACGTCCTTCCGCTGATGCGGAAAGACGGAAAAACGATTGCGCTGCAGGTTGCGGACGATCCCGGCGAGATCCGGGGCGTGAACAACGTCGGGCAGCTCAAAGAAGCGGAAAAAATATTAAAGGCAAGATTATGAAACGCAGGTACCTTGTTTCGCTGATCGCTTTGCTCGGCATCTCCTTGCTGAGCGCCCAGTTCTCCGGCGAAGTCCCGGAGTTCAAACGCGAGGGCGTGGGATACGATTTTTCCAACGCCAGAGAACAGGCGGCCTTTCTTGACTGGTCCCGGATAGAGATGCAGCACGGCGTGAGCATGAGCATGGGTTCCTCCGCGCTGGGTTCCGAGTCCTACCTCACCTACCACAATCAGTTCTACATGCCGCTGAGCTCACGGCTTTCCTTTTACGGGAATCTCTACTGGCAGCTCCAGGCCTACGCCTCCAATCCGGCCCTGGAACGCATAAACAGCCCTGCCGGCGACATCTACTTTGACGCCAATCTCGTCTATGAACTGGGAGAGAATTCCAGCCTGAGCATCGGCGTCGCCCGCTATCCCGCGTTCCGTGACTACCGCTACCCCTACATGCCCGGAACGTATTTGCCTTACCGGTCCCTGACAAACCGAAGGGGAGGGATGACACCATAGAAGCAAAACAGCTGAACCGCATTCTGAATATCGTCATTGTCGTTTTTGTTGTGGTTATAGGCATTTTCGCTTATTCCGCCCTGGTGGACCGTCCCGCGCGTATCCGTGAATTTACCGAGGCCGAGGTTCCGAAGAACGTGCCGGAACTGCGGATGTCCACGGAAAAGGCCGCCGATTCCGTGCATATCGTGGCAAGGGTCCTGAACGGCTGCGGCGTCAGCGGCGTTGCCTACAAGCTCCGCGAGTATCTGCTGAAAGAGGGGCTGGATGTCAGCGAGACCACGAATGCCGACCATTTCAATTATGAAAAGACCATCGTCTACCTGCACAAGAATGACTTCAAGATGGCCAGGATCATCTCCGGCAAGCTGAACCTGCCCAACAACCCCATCCTGGATGACCGCACCCCCGATTATCCCTGTGACGTGACCATCCTGATCGGCAAAGATTACCAAAACCTCCCGCCTTTTGATGAAAAATAACTCCGCAATAACATAGAGGAATACATGGCTGAAAAAGCAGCATCGGACGCGAAAAAGGAAGCCCGTGAACTGGCACTGAAAATATCGGAACTGGCCATTGAGAAAAAAGCCGAGGATATCGTTGTGATGGATGTCGATGAAGTCGCAGGGTTCACCTCTTATTTCGTCATCGCCACCGGCAACAGCGAAGTCCATTTAAAAACGCTTTCAGACCATATTGAAGACAGCCTTTCACAGTACCGCACCAAGTTATGGCACAAGGAAGGGTATCAGAACCTGCAATGGGTGCTGATGGATTATATCGACGTTGTGGTGCACCTTTTCGACCGTGAGACCCGGGAGTATTACGACCTGGAGTCCCTCTGGGCGGATGCGGAAATGATCCGCGTCGCGGATGAGGAAGCCGGCAGCGGCGAATAGATAAAGTTTGTATTATTCTTTTTTGAGGTCATCTTAAACTCCACCAACGCGTCATCATGAATTCCACTAACGCGTCATCCTGAATTCCACTAACGCGTCATCCTGAATTCCACTAACGCGTCATCCTGAATTCATTTCAGGATCCCCATGATTTGACGATTGAATGTCTTACTTGCAGGATTAATAA
>JAGYLW010000126.1 GCA_018400915.1 Fidelibacterota bacterium | reverse complement strand
CGCCACGGCACTGATGCAGTGCGGGAAACAGAACAATATCAGCATTATCCTCATCGGTCATATCACCAAGAGCGGCATGATCGCCGGACCCAAACTGCTGGAGCACATCGTGGACACCGTGCTGTACCTGGAAGGGGACCGCCAGCATTATTTCCGGGTCCTGCGAAGCGTGAAAAACCGTTTCGGCTCCACGCAGGAGATCGGCATCTTCGAGATGAGAGAAGACGGCCTGAAAGCTCTTGAGGATCCCGGGAAGGTATTTCTGGGAGAGCGCAAGGAAGGCGCAAGCGGCTCCGTGGTCACCTGCGGCATGGAGGGAAGCCGTCCCCTTCTGGTGGAGATCCAGGCCCTGGCGGCCCGTGCCGCCTACGGCACCCCCCAGCGCCACGCCAGCGGGATCGACGCAAAGCGGCTTCAGCTGCTGCTGGCCGTGATCGAGCGTCAGCTCGGTATTCCCGTGTCGCAATACGATATCTTTGTCAATGTGGTAGGCGGCCTGACACTCAGGGAACCCGCCACGGACCTGCCCGTCATTGCCGCGATCTACAGTTCCATTAAAAACATTCCCCTTCCCGTGAACACGGTGGTTATCGGGGAGGTCGGACTCACCGGAGAGACCCGGTCGGTGCTCAGGATCGCGCAGCGGGTGAAAGAAGCCCGCCGCATGGGATTTACCGGCATTATCCTGCCCGCTTCAGCAAAGAAAAATCTTGAAGGTCCCCGGGAAGGGCTTCTCTTTATCAAAGATATCTCCGCCCTCGCGGGAAAATGGTGAAGATGAAGCAGGCGGCCGGACACCCCGCCGCGGGGCTTCCTCTCACGGATTATTCATAAAAGCCCGATACCATTATTTTCACTGTTTCATGGGGGTTTACTGACAAGCTGCGGGGCCGGATCATCGTCCGGGTCGCGGGAAAAACGGTCCGTTTCCCTCAATGACAATGAAAATGAGCGATTTATCGCGATTAAGCGGAAAAAATATTTGCATATCCGTCATTTATTTGTATATATTTGGTGCTTTTTTGTAGTCCCGGAAGACATATTCAAAAAAGACAAATGTCAAAAAGTGAAAAAGGAGTCAAAGTTGAGAACTTTCTCGGCGAAACCAACAGATATCCAACAGGACTGGTACATCGTAGATGCCGAAGACGTTGTTCTCGGACGTCTTGCAAGCCAGATCGCTCAGATCCTGCGCGGGAAGCATAAACCCATCTATACACCGCACATTGACACCGGCGATTTTGTGATCGTGATCAATGCGGACAAGATCCGGATGACCGGTAAAAAAACGGAAGCGAAAACCTATTTCCATCACACGGGATATCCCGGCAGCTGGCGCAATACAAGTTACCGGGATATGCTGGAGAAGCATCCCGAACGTATTGTCGAAATGGCTGTAAAAGGCATGGTCCCTCACAACCGCCTCGGCCGGAAGATCATGAAAAAACTCAAAGTTTACGCCGGCACGGAACATCCGCACAAAGCGCAGCAGCCGAAAACTTTGGAAATCAAGTAGGAGAAACAGTTCAATGGCAAGTACGAAAAACGAAACCATTACCGTAGGCCGCCGAAAATCCTCCGTAGCGAGAGTGATTGCACGTCCGGGAAGCGGGAAGATCATCATAAACAAACGCGACATGAATACATATTTTGGCCGTGAAACCTATGCCATGCTGGTCCGTCAGCCGCTGGAGGTCACCAAGATGGACGGCAGGTACGACTTTCACGTCAACGTGGCCGGCGGTGGTCTGACCGGTCAGGCCGGGGCCGTTCGCCTGGCGATCAGCCGCATGCTGATCAACCTGAACCCGGAACTGCGCCCCGTATTGAAGGAGGCGGGTTTCCTGACAAGGGATTCACGGAAAGTTGAACGCAAGAAGTATGGTTTACGCGGTGCGCGCCGTGCATTCCAGTTCTCGAAACGTTAATCAAATTATCGGAGTATCGGATATATGGAACAAGTTACCCTTGAAAATCTGATCAGTGCCGGAGCTCACTTCGGGCATCTGACCAGTAAATGGAATCCCAAAATGAAAAAATATGTATTCATGGAAAAGAACGGAATACATGTTATTGACCTCGAAATGACCCTGAAAGCGCTTGACAATGCCTGCAAATATGTCAGCGACGTGGTCCGCAAAGGCGGGGAAGTGCTTTTTGTAGGTACCAAGAAACAGGCGAAGAACGTGCTGGAGGATGAAGCGATCCGTTGCGGAGCGCATTACATCACCGAACGCTGGCTCGGCGGAGCACTGACCAACTTTACCACCATCCGGCGGAGCATACGGCGGCTGGAACAGCTGCAGCGCGAAAGCGACAACGAGGAAGCCTGGAAGAACCTGACCAAGAAAGAGGTGCTTTCGCTGATGCGCGAACGTGAAAAACTCGAATTGCATCACCGGGGGATACAGAAGATGCGCCGCCTGCCGGAGGTGATCTTTGTGGTGGATACCGTTGAAGAGAACATTGCGGTCAACGAAGCCCTGAAACTGGACATCCCCATGATCGGACTGGTTGACACCAACGCCGATCCTTCCCTGATCGACTATCCCATCCCCGCGAATGACGATTCTATCCGCGCCATCCACCTGATCACGAAAACACTGGCCGATGCGATCATGGAAGCCAGGGCCGGGAGCAAAAAACCGGAAAAAGAAAAAGCAGGCGAAACAAAGAAAAAAGTAAAAGCGGAGAAATAACGAGGAGCCTCATGAAAATTACTGCAGCTACAGTCAAGGAACTGCGCGACAAGACCGGCGCCGGGATGATGGATTGCAAGAAAGCGCTCATTGATACTGACGGCGATCTGGATAAAGCTATCGACACCCTCCGGGCACGCGGTATCGCAAAAGCGGAAAAAAAAGCGGGCCGCAGTGCAAAAGAAGGTATTATTTACTCATACATACATCCCACGGACCATAAGACCGGCGTCCTGGTGGAAGTGAATTGCGAAACGGATTTCGTTGCGGCAACCGAAGATTTTGTACAGTTCGCAAAGGACATCTCCATGCAGATCGCCGCGATGAACCCCGTGGCCGTAAAGCGGGAAGACATTCCCGGTCCCGTGGTTGAACGCGAGAAAGAGGTTTATAAGGAACAGGTCATCAACGAAGGAAAACCGGAGCATATCGCGGAACGTATTATCACCGGGAAACTGGAAAAATTCTACAAAGAGAACGTTCTGCTGGAGCAGGAATTCTTCAAAGACAGCGATAAAACCGTTGAGACCCATTTAAAGGAAACGATCGGCAGTCTGGGAGAGAATATCTCGATCGCGCGTTTTACCCGCTACCGGGTGGGGGAGACGCTTGCAGACGATCCTGAAGCATGAAGCTCAGGTTGCTGGTTATGCTTACTGAATGAGTTATAAGCGTATCTTACTAAAATTAAGCGGTGAAGTTTTAGGCGGCGTCAAAGGACACGGCATTGATCCGGACGCCGCTTTTTACTTTTCCCGTGAATTGAAAACGCTCCGCGACAGAAATGTCCGCACCGCACTGGTGATCGGCGGCGGGAACATTTTCCGCGGCGCGAAACATATCGATTCGGTCGACCGGGTCACCGGCGACCAGATGGGAATGCTGGCGACGGTCATCAACGCCCTGGCGCTTCGGGACAGCTTTGAAAAAGCCGGGATGAAAGCGGAAGTGATGAGCCCGCCGGCCATTTCGCAGTTAACCCTGCCTTTTGAC
>JAGYLW010000125.1 GCA_018400915.1 Fidelibacterota bacterium | reverse complement strand
GCCCGCTGAATTCCTGCTTGACGATAAGGGAAAGTCCGATCGCAACGCCGGCCTGGGAGAGTATCCCGAGCCCGATCCAGTTGCGGATCTTTTTTTGAACGCCCCCGAACAGTGCTCCGAAGCGTGATCCCAGGATGAGACCGCCGGACCGGGACAGTATATACACCAGTCCCAGCAATCCCAGGGACGGCAGTGCCCCGAGGTGCAGGTTTGCGCCGGCCAGCGTAAAGAAGAGAATGAAAAGCAGGGGCATAAAGGAAGGAAGGCGCTCATGGATCTTCTGCAGCAGGTCGTAGGGCTGCGTGTTGACGACGACCATGCCGATGATCATGTTGGTCAGGATCAGGGAAAGATGCAGGAAGGTGCTGAGGCCAATGGCGATGAGCGTCGTTCCTATCAGCAATATGGATACGTCGCCGGAATGCTTCAGGCGCTTTGCCAGAAGCGAGAAGAAAAAAGCCAGGAGCATGCCCACGGCCACACTGAGGATCACCTCTTTCAGCGGTTCCCACATCATCACGGCGAAAGAAACGCCTGCTCCGCCGGTCTGCTGATGCAGTAAGTTCTTGGCAATGGCGGCGGCAAAACCGAAGATGATGATCCCCAGTCCGTCGTCAAAGCCCACCACCGCATAAAGGGCCTTTGTCAGAGAGCCTTTTGCCTTGTATTCCTGTATGACGGCAACCGTCCCCGCGGGTGCGCTCGCCGGGGCGATCCCGCCGAAAATGAGGGCCATCGGAAGATTGTGGGTGACGAGATAGACCAGGGCGGTCACCAGGATGAACGCGCCGAAAGATTCCGCGAAGATGATGGCGGCCATGCCTTTTCCCAGTTCTTTCAGGGAGGAAAGTTTCAGCTCAAGGCCGATGCTCAGTGCGACAAAACCCAGGGCGATCTCCGTAATGAAATGCAGCTGTTCCTGCTGGGATTCCCCGAGAATGTTCAGCAGTGACGGTCCCAGGAGCACACCGAGGAACATAAAGCCGATCAGCGAGGGAAGCCTGATGAACCTTACCGTTCGTCCCAGATAAAAGGCGGTAACGATAATAAAACCGATGATCAGCAGGTCGGGAAGGTTATGCATGGACTGAAAAAATGCATTCATGGATACGCCTTTTTAGATGTCGATGCCGCCGCTGTAATAGCTCAGGGCCTGGGTGGTCACCAGCACCTTTGAAGTGGTATTGAGCTCTTCGCAGATGTTCCGGATCTTCCGTACGGTTTCATTGATATAGACGGTATTGATCACGGCAATGATCATCCGGTGAAAGCCTTTACGGTCTTCATTCATGAAATGTGAGAAAAGCGGCAGGGCATAGAGGTATTGACTGACATTGTTTGCTTCCAGAATGGAGACATTGCATTCCTTGATCTCCGTAAAAAGCTCAAGGATGCGGTCAAAGGACCTTGAATCCTGGGTGTGGATATTGACCTGGGTGAATTCATGCGGTAATTCCTCGCCCTCCTCCCAGCTGCCGAGGTCCTTCAGTGTCTTGAAAAAAGCTTCCGGATTCTCCTGTTCAAGCAGTTTCCGGACATTCGCAGGGATACGCAGGACCTTTGAGATCTCCGAAAGGATGCGGATATGCTCGTTCCGGTGCCGTGCCGGAGCGATAATGTAGATGAACAGCCTGACCTTTTCGCCGTCAAGGGATTTGAATTCCGCGCCGTCTTTTGCGATCAGGGCGCCGATCACGAAGGAATCGATATCGTCCAGGGTGCAGTGGGGGATCGCGATCCCTCCGCCGAACCCGGTGGACCCCACCGATTCGCGTTCCTTCAGCCTTTTGAACAGGCGCCCCGGGTCCGTACCTTTGAGTGCGTCTGCTTCGGCGGCCGATGCGGCGATGGCTTTCAAAATATCGTCCTTTCCCCGGGCGCCGGTAAAAAAGGGTTTACTTCTGAGATTGAAATAGGGTTCGAGTTTCATATTTGCCTCACACTATTTGATGAAGAAGTTGCGGACTTCTTCTTTATGCTTACACTGCAGAAGCTTGTTCACGGCTTCCTCGGAATGCAGTTTTTTCCCGATTTCCGATAAAAGCTGTATGTGCGGTTCCGCAGCCTGTTTTCGTGAAACGACAAGCACAAAGACCTTCGAGGGCTTCCCGTCCAGGGATTGAAAATCCACGCCTCCGGGTTTCAGCCCCACCGCCATGGTCATGCGTTTTACCGCATCCGTTTTTCCGTGGGGAAGCGCCACCCCGAACTGCATGCCCGTGCTCATCGCATTCTCGCGGTCAAGAACGGCTTTCAGGGTTGCATCCCGGTCGATCAGGAGTTCATTCTCATCCAGTTTGTCGACCAGTTCACGGATGATATCTTCCTTTTTATCAGCGTTGATATCCATGAGAATGCAGTCCGGATGCAGTATTTTGTCAAGAGGGAGGCGCAGCTTGCTGTCTTTCTCTTCAGCACTGATGATATCCCGTTCAAGGTCCTTTTTCAGCTCCCGGGGCTTCGCCATGGACTTCAGTTTCTCAATGGTCTGATGCAGGTTCAGGAGGGTCTCATACATGATGTTTTTCACATAGGGAATATCTTCTTTCTGCGTGAAGAAGGAAATGGTCTGTTCGGAGAAACGGAAAGAAAGGAAGGTGTTCTGACGGCGGATGTGATAAATGTGTTCGTCTCCTTCGATAAGGTTGATGTAAAAGCCTTCTTCCTGAAAATAGCGGACCAGCTTGGAGGACACGAGCTCGCAGATCTCTTCGGAGGGAAAGGAATAGTCGGTCTGGATGTGTTCGTCAATGACGACACCCTTTTTCATGCCGGACTTCTTTTTGCGTACCAGCCGGTCGAGCTGTACCGGTGCGAGCAGCGAGGTGACAAGGATCATCAGGATGGCGATACCGGTGATCTCTTCACTGAGCACACCGTAGGAGAGCCCGATGCCGATGATGATCAGCGCAACTTCCCCGCGGGGTGCCATGCCGACGCCGATACGCGTTGCGCCGAGACCGTTGAATTTGAAGAACCGGGAAGGAATGCCGCATCCCAGCAATTTGGAGAGATAGGCCCCAAGCGTATAGACGATGCCGAAAAGAATGATCTCAACATTATTGAAAACCCGCACATTGACGAACATCCCGGAAATGCAGAAGAAGATCGGCACAAAGAATTCGTAAATATTATGCAGGCTCTCCTGGATGACATAACTGAGGTCCGTCTTTGAAAGCGACAGGCCCATGACGTAGGCACCGATGATCATGGCCAGGCCGGCGGACTCAAAGATCCCCGCCAGCAGCAGTGCGAGGCCGAAGGACATGATGCCGACAGTGCTCTGGCGCCTGAAGGTCTTTAAAAAGCGGCTGATGTAACGGGCGAACACAAGTCCGAGCACCGTGAATGTCACCCAGACACCGAGCGCTTTCAGGACGATAAGGCCGATCTTCGACCACTCGAGACTTCCGTTCTGTCCGCTTGCAATGCCGACCACGATGGCCAGCAGGATAATGCCCAGCACGTCATCAATGACCGCGCTGCCGAGTATCGTAACCCCTTCGGGGGAGTTGATCTTTTTGCGGGCCGAAAGGATACGGGCGGTGATCCCCACGGAGGTGGCAGTGCTGATTACCCCGAGGAAAAGTGCCTGAGGGTGCATGAAGGGGACCTTCAGGAAAAACGTCGCCATTCCGGCGCCGGCGAAAAAGGAGGCCGCGACGCCTGCACCGCCGATGACGAGACTGGGAACGGTAAAACGCAGGAAAAGGTCAATATCGGTCTCGAGGCCGACCATAAAGAGCAGCAATACG
>JAGYLW010000124.1 GCA_018400915.1 Fidelibacterota bacterium | reverse complement strand
TCCAGAGACACCCGGCGTTCATCAGCCAGAAAAAAGTGCGTTGTTTGCCAGGCTTTAAGGTCCATAGCGGAAAGCCGTTCATAGATGCCTGTCACACTCCGGCCCCCGACAAGGCCCAGGACCACGTTTGCCCGTGAACGGGCGAGGTCCCGGAGGCGTTCCGCGATAAGGCGGGCACCCGTCCGGGAAAGTTCATGCATGTTTTCAGCAGTGACAAGCTTCATTTTTTTGCAACACCGTGACCGCCGAACTCGTCGCGCATGACGGCGACCGCTTTGGTGGCATAGGTTTTTACTTTTTCGGAATCCAGTCGCACCCTGAAGCTTTCTTCAATGACCGGCATATTCACACCGTGTTCCCTTGCGTCTTCAAGTGCCCACTGGCCTTCGCCGCTGTGCGGTACGTAACCGTCCACATCCGAAAGTCCCGGATGGTGTTTCAGCCCCTGATGGGTCATCTGTATCAGGAAGGAACTGATGATACTTCCGTGATCCCATACGTCGGTCAGTTTGACCTGGTCGGTTTCGGGGAAGGGGCCGTTCTTTACCAGGTCCAGCCCTTCACCGATGGCCTGCATCATGCCGTATTCGATGGCGTTGTGCACCATTTTGACATAGTGCCCCGCACCGGCGGGTCCGAAATGCCCGTATCCGCCGGGAACGCACATGTCCCGCACGGCAGGCTCGATCTTTTTGAACGGTTCCTTGTCGCCTCCGGCCATCATGCAGTAGCCGGTTTCGGCGGCCGCAAGCCCGCCGGAAACACCGACATCGATATAGTGGATGCCTTTCCGGCTTAATGCATCCGCCCGGCGCATCGAATACTTATAGTTGCTGTTTCCCCCGTCCACAAGAAGATCGCCTTTGTCAAGATATTCGCTCAGTTCCACAATGACCCCGTCAACCGCCTGATGGGGGACCATCAGCCAGATCACCCTTTCCGGCCCGAGTTTGGCGGCCATCTCCTCATAGGAGACGGCCGGGATGGCACCCTCCCTTTGGCTGATCTCCCTGACTTTTTCCGGTGAGCGGTTATACACAACGACTTCATGACCCGTGGCCCGGAGTTTCCTGACCATGTGATATCCCATCTTTCCCAGTCCGACGAACCCTAATTTCATACTGTCTCCTTTCACCGTGTTACACTGCGGACAGATCGCCAGGAACTGCCCGACTACTGTAAAGGTACAGACCCCCGCCTTTGTTTCCGGCAGCGTATGTTCCCGAAGTTAATGATGTCCGTGAGCGGAATATGTGCAAGCGGTACAAGCGGCGGATCAAGGTAATAAAATATATCCATTTGAACATGTGAAGCCAAAAGAAAATATTTTCCGGCCTTCCCGTGCATTTTTCCATTCAAAATGTGCTGCCGGATGCTTATATTGCCGTACATGCGGAAGCACGCCGTCAAAATACGACTCATTCTCTTTGCCTTCACGGCAGCGGTGAGTTTTTTTTCCTGTAAAAACATGTTTGCGCCCACATTGGGGGAACTGGACGGCGGGAACTCCATCTACCGCATGGAAATGGGATCGCCGGAGGATGTGCTGCATAATTTCCGCTATGCCTACGTCTACCGGGACAGCCTGATGTACGCCATGCTGCTGGACAGCGAGTTCGTTTTTATTTACTACCAGCCCAGTACCGAAAGCGGGACGGGACATTACGATTCCTGGATGCGGGATACGGAACTGCGCACCACCGGCCGTATGCTGAATGCCTTCAACTATATCGACCTGATATGGCAGACCACCCTGGACAGCGCTTTTTACCGGATGGAGGGAGAGGAGGTCCTGAGGGAGGCGGACACCCTTTTTGCAGAAGCGAATATCGCGGATATTTCCAAATCCTATCAGCTGACGCTGGGAGACTACTATACGCTGATGGGGAATGCCGACTTTCGTTTTCGAAAGGGAAGTGACGGGAAGTGGCGGATCCTGCGCTGGGAGGACAAGTATAATACGTATTGATTTGTTAGCGGGGAAGCGGGAAAGCAAAGAAGCGGGGAAGCAAAGAAGCAAAGAAGCAAAGAAGCGAAGAAGCGAAGAAGCGAAGAAGCGGGGAGGCGAAGAAGCGGGGAGGCGGAGAGGGTTCGCTTTTCCGTCAGCTGACGGATTCGCAGGGCGTGACAGGATCATCGGGATATTGCTTTAGACAGGATCATCCCGCTACGCAAGCTTCGCGGGACACGGCCGGATATACAGGATATTGTTTTAGACAGGATCGTGGCTTAAAAACGGTAATCAAAGAGCTCTATATCTTTCCGGTATGTTTCCGAGACGATGTTTTTTGTCTCCTCGTCGTAATATTCGCGGTAATGGTCATGATCCGATTCATTGATAAGCGGCAGGCTTTCAATGGAGACGCCCAGGCGGGAGGAAAGGGTGTTGAGATCCTGCTCGAGATTTTCGAATTTTCCGATAAAATCGGGGATCAGCCCGCCGGAGCCGTCGGAGAGCCATGAATGCTGGGGGCGGAAATGCATCTGACGCAGGATATCCTTTCGGGGGAAGGCGTTGCGGACAAAACGCGTGAAATCGCCACGGTATCTGCGGATATACTTATGCCTGTCCCACTTGTCGCAGAGATTGCCACCGCCCTGGTTCAGGTAGAAGAAGGCCGAAACGGCACGGTCCCAGGGATTGCGGACAAAGGTGAACACAAAGGGACGCTGCGAATATTTTTTTATGACCTCACCTGCGTGGCGGTAAAAAGGATTTTGCAGAAAATGTCCGACGGTGTCTACCCGCGGATCACGGACCGCACTGATAATGGACAGGCCGGCGGTCTTGGGGATATGTATGAAAAGGATGTGTTTTTTTCCGGAAATAGCGCCAGCTCCTTTTTTCTTTCAAAGAGAATAAGGAAAATTTTTGAGAAGTACCACAAATATTCTGAAAAGCCGGGGGATCGCTGGAAATCCTCTGTTTTCATGAGCTTTACCCCGTGCTGTTAAACTTCTTCCCGCTGACGGAAGAATACCGGTTCGTCCGGGTCGCGGTCCATGGTCAGTCTCTTCATAAATACTTGTTTTTTACCTCTTCGCTGTCTATTTTACTCAACTGTGAGAAGAATGCTGAACCAGAAGAAAGGGAATTATGTATAAACCGGTTTCAAGCAAGGTGGACTTTGTTCAGCTGGAGCATCAGCAGCTGAAGTTCTGGGAGAAAACCGATATTTTTGATAAACGCCGAAAAAAGAACGACAAAGGTCCGAGATGGTCTTTCCTCGACGGCCCCATCACGGCGAACAACCCCATGGGCGTGCATCATGCCTGGGGCAGGACCCTGAAGGATATATTCAACCGCTACCACAGCATGCTGGGGGAGAAACTCAGGTATCAGAACGGTTTCGACTGTCAGGGGCTCTGGGTCGAAGTGGAGGTGGAAAAGGAGCACGGTTTCAAGTCCAAGACCGATATTGAGGATTTCGGGATCGAAAAATTCGTACAGGCCTGCAAGGACCGTGTGATCAAGTATTCAAAGATCCAGACGGAGCAATCCAAACGCCTGGGTTACTGGATGGACTGGGACAACTCCTACTACACCATGAGTGACGAGAACAATTATACGATCTGGCATTTCCTGAAAAAATGTCATGAACGCGGGCTCATTTACAAGGGCCACGATGTTATGCCCTGGTGCCCGCGCTGCGGGTCCGCGATGAGCGAGCACGAGATCGCCACCGAAGGCTATAAGGAGCTGACCCACAAGACCGTCTTTGTCAAATTTTATCTCCGGGAGAAACCTGATGAGGCGCTGCTGGTCTGG
>JAGYLW010000123.1 GCA_018400915.1 Fidelibacterota bacterium | reverse complement strand
GGGCGTTCTCCCCATTGACATCGCGCGGTCCATTTCCGAGGGACTGGCGCGGAACTGTGTTGTTGCCGAGGTCAACGACCGCCTTACCGATATGACCCGTCCGGTCACCGAAGATGCCAAGGTCCGTTTTATTACCTGGAGGGACCCGGAAGCGCATGATGTGCTCCTGCACAGCACCGCACATGTCATGGCCCAGGCCGTCCAGCGTCTTTATCCCGATGTCAAAGTCACGATCGGTCCCGCGATCGAGAACCGCTTTTATTACGATTTCGACGCGCCCGAACCTTTCTCGGAAGACGATCTGCAAGCCATCGAAGCGGAAATGAAAAAGATCATTGACGAGGATCAGCCGGTCACCTGCCGGGAAGTTTCGCGCAACGAGGCGATCCGTTTTTTTCAGGAACTGGGGGAGACCTATAAGGTGGAGATCATTGAAGAGATCCCGGAGGACCAGACCCTGACCCTGTATTCACAGGGCGATTTTACGGACCTTTGCCGCGGGCCGCATATCAGTTCCACGGGAAAGATCCCCGCTTTTAAACTCTTAAGCGTCGCAGGCGCCTACTGGCACGGGGACGAGCGCAACAAGATGCTCTCCCGCATCTACGGAACGGCCTTCCCGTCGAAGAAAGAACTTAAAAAATACCTGCATTTTCTGGAAGAGGCCAAAAAGCGCGACCACCGGCGCCTGGGAAAGGAGCTGGACCTTTTTGAGATATCGGAGAAGGTGGGACAAGGGTTCTCGCTCTGGTATCCGAAAGGGGCGGCCATGCGCAAGCTGATCGAGGACTTCTGGTACGGCGAGCACCGGAAACAGGGTTACGATATCATTCAGACGCCCCATATCGGCAAGGCGGAGCTCTGGGAAACTTCGGGACATCTGGATTTTTACAAGGACGCCATGTTTCCGGCAATGGAAGTGGAGGGACAGGATTACTACGTGAAGCCCATGAACTGTCCTTTTCACATCATGGTGTACAAACGCCGGCAGACCAGTTACCGGGACCTGCCGATGCGCTACGCGGAACTGGGGACGGTGTACCGTTACGAGCTTTCGGGCGTACTGCACGGCCTGATGAGGGTCCGGGGTTTCACCCAGGATGACGCACATATTTTCTGTACGCCGGAACAGCTCAACGACGAGGTGGAAAAACTTCTGGTGTTTTCCTTTGATTATTTGAAAGCCTTCGGTTTCCGGGAATATGAGGTGTATCTGTCCACGAAGCCCGCGGAAAAATTCGTCGGCGAACCCCATATGTGGGAAAAGGCCCAGGAATCCCTGCGCAGGTCCATGGAAAAACTGAACGTCGATTTTCAATACGACCATGGCGGCGGCGCCTTTTACGGTCCCAAGATCGACATCAAGATCAAAGACGCCATCGGGCGTCTCTGGCAGTGCACGACCATCCAGTTCGATTTCAACGAACCGGAGCGTTTCGACATGTCCTATACCGGCGCGGACGGCGAAGCGCACCGTCCCTATATGATCCACCGCGCGATCATGGGATCGCTGGAACGTTTTATCGGCGTGCTCATCGAACACACCGCCGGAAATTTCGCTCTGGTACGCGCCGGTGCAGCTGAAGGTCACCCTTGCCCCGAGAAATTCCATGACGCGGCAAAGCAGATCGCCGGCGAAGCGGCCGAAGCGGAGCTGCGTGCGGAAGTCGATACGCGCAATGAACGGGTGGGGTACAAGATCCGCGAAGCCGAGACCCTGAAAATACCCTACATGATCGTCGTGGGACAACAGGAAGAGGACTCCGGCCGGGTGAAACTGCGTCATCAGGGCGGCGAAGAAGAAGCGCCCATGGAGGTCGCCGCGATGATCGCTTTTCTGAAAGCACGGATATAGGGCATTGCGGGTCCGTTCACTGACGGACCGCGGCATTCAAAGACGGGGACAGGACCCATAAGGAAGGGATGAGCATGCACGGAACCTCGAAGTTCGTAAAGAACAAAGTCATTATCCGCATCCGCGACCGGGTGTGTGAAACCCCCGAAGAGCTGATGGAAAGCGACCTTTTTGCCGAGGTCGTGAAACGCTATATCTCACATTTACAACGCAGAAGCGCCCCGCTCCTGGAGATCTTTGGCAGGGAAAGTTCCGGGATCGGTCCCGCAGACGTAAAAAAACTGATCGAAGTCCTTCAGGTGCTGGAAAAACTGCCCCTTTCCGCCGTGCCGAAACTGGTGAAGGACGGTGAACGCTTTATTGAAGATCCTCCCTTATTGCTGGACCTTGTGGAAGGTTTGTACAATTATTGGCGTACCTTTGAGCGTTTTATCATCTGTGATTCCCGTTTCGGGTCCCTGGATAAACGTCCCTACCGGACGTTCGACGCAACGGTGGAATCGCTGATGCATCTGCTGCGGCAGACCTACCGGGATGTCGAGGAGCATATTACCGGCCGGCACCCCAGCATCTACCGTCAGATACATGCGGGCGCCGAACTGGCGGTGATCGCCCTCCGGAAGGAATTCCGTTTCCCGGAAAAAAGCTTTTCCCCGCTGCGTGACATCGCCGTGATCCGGCAGCTTCTGATGTACCCTCCCTTGCTCCTGAATCCCCCGATGAACAAACGCAGCGGAAGGTTCGAACGCATTTCCCGCAACCCCATGGAGCTGGCCGGGATCAATGCGGAGGAATGGCTCTGTTATCCGGCGAAAGTAGGTTCGCTCCTGATCCTGGTCTATGTGCATGAAAAATTCTACGAACTCGGTTTTTCCCTTTGCAATTTATTTGAACTTGCCGATGACGATTTCCTGGACCGGGAACCGGACGCCGTCTACCTGTACGGGGTGCCGGGTACGGCACTGAACGGGCTCGCCTCCCCGCCGACGGTCTTTTACGACGATCCCGGCAGGCACATCCTGGTGGGCGCCTGCCCCAATGACGACGCCTACGGTTATTTCGGCTATCTCAAGAAAATGATCCTGACCCTGCATAACATCAGGATCATGCAGCAGGGAAAAATGCCCTTCCACGGCGCCATGGTGAAGATCACAAGCACGGCGGGAAAGATCCGTACCGTTCTGATCATCGGGGAAAGCGGGACGGGAAAATCCGAGACCCTTGAGGCGCTGCGGATCATCGGGGAGGAGAAGATCCGGCAGATGGATATTATTGCAGACGATATGGGCTCGCTCGATACGGATAAAGACGGAAACGTGATCGGATGCGGCACCGAGACGGGAGCCTTTGTCAGGCTGGACGACCTGCAGCCAGGCTATGCCTTCGGCCAGCTTGACCGCTCCATTATTATGAGCCCCGGCAAGACCAATTCCCGTATTCTGCTTCCGGTCACCACCTACGAGGAAGTCATGCGCGGGTATTCCGTAGACATGGTCCTCTATGCCAACAATTATGAGAGAACGGATGAGGACCACCCGGTTATTGAACGCTTTGATACGCCGGAGAACGCTTTGCGCGTCTTCCGCGAGGGGACGGCCATGAGCAAGGGCACCACGACTTCCACGGGCCTGTATCACAGTTACTTTGCCAATATTTTCGGTCCCGTCCAGTACAGGAAATTGCATGAGGGGATCGCAAAGCGGTACTTTGAAACGCTTTTCGGGAAAAACGTCTACGTAGGGCAGCTGCGCACGCGGCTCGGCATCCCGGGCTACGAGCGGAAAGGACCCGAGGCGGCCGCCCGCGCCCTGCTGGAGGAAATGTAAGTAGGAAGAGGTTGAATCGTTAATTTGTTGATTTGTTAATTTGTTGATTTGTTAATTCGTTGAGTTGTTGAGACGAAGCAATGCAATGTACATCGTCATCCTGAATACACGCTAACGCGTCATCCCGAACTGGTTTCGGGATCCCCAA
>JAGYLW010000122.1 GCA_018400915.1 Fidelibacterota bacterium | reverse complement strand
GCTGGGCGCTTGAAGGCACGGGATATTACTGGGCGCCCAACGATTACTACGATGTGCGCCTGATGATCGATTTTTACGACAATTACGGTATCAATACCGAACTTCGGCAGCGCTATGCTTGGCGGCACCATATCAGCAACGGCCATGTGACCCTGAAGTACTGGAATTATTTTCTCTCCGCGGACCCCTCCCAGGGATATAAGATATCGGTGAACCACCCCCAGAAGATAGGACAGAAGTCCAGCCTGCATATATCAGGAAGCTATACCAATGACGCAAAGCATTTTACGGAGGAACTGGACAAGGATGAGCGCCTGGAGCAGCAAATGGTCTCCCGGGCTTCCTTCCGTACCTCGCTTGGGCCCTTCGGCATCAATCTGAATGCCTCCCGCACCGAGGACCTACTGACCGGGAACAGCACCACGTACCTGCCGCAGTTCTCACTCTCAAAGTCCTCCGCCAAGCTCTTTAAACGCAAAAACCTGAGCGATCCGGCGAAATGGTACCATCATTTTTCCTATTCGCTGAATTCCACCCTGAGCAACCGCATGACGCACACCCTCGACCGGGCGGATTCCCTGTTCAGCGACGAGGTGAAGAACAAATTCCAGACCAACGTCGGGATCCGTTACAATGACAAGCTTTTCGGATTCCTGACAGTCTCTCCGTATCTGAATTATTCCGAGGACTGGACAACGCTGTATCAAAAGCCCGTCATGAATGCCGCGGGAGATTCCGCGCTTGTGGACAGCAGCGGGAACCTGATCCTGGAAGAGGTCAGCGGTTTCAAACGCCGCGGGCGCTTCGATCTCGGAACGCGGGCGAGCACGACGCTCTACGGGGTCTTCAATATCAATATCTGGCGCTTGAAAGCTCTCCGCCATACGGTGAATATGAGCCTGAACTACATTTACCGCCCGGACCAGTCGGACAACCCCGATTACATGTTCAGTGGCATCGGCACGGACGGAAAAACGCATACCTATGATTATTTTGAAAGCACGCTTCTGGGGAGGACCCCCGCTTCGGAAAATCAGACCTTCGACATGAATTTCAATCATCATTTTGAGGTCAAGACCACGCAGCGCAACGGGGATGAGAAGAAGACCCATATACTCAACCTGCAGCACAGCATCGATTTTCTGGCGGATTCCCTGCACAGCAGCCTGATCAAGGCCAGCTCGACCATCAGGGACCTGCCGGGCGGAATGTCCCTGAAAATGGATGCCCGCTTTGATCCCTACGCCTATACCGTCAGGGAAGACGGCAGCGGCATAAACCGCATTAACAAGCTCACCCTGCCGCGGGTAACGTCTTTCAAGGTGGGGACGGACCTTTTGCTGAAACCCGGGGAGGATCCCCGCAAAGGGAGGGGTGCGGTCCCGGCGGATTCATCGGAGGGCAGCGGAGATCGTTTTTCCGATGTTTCCCCGGCTCCCGCAGAAGGCGCCGATGCAGGGTTCTCGGACTGGCGGGTCACCGCCGGACTCTGGTTCACCTCTTCGGCCAGCAATCCCCTCGACGTCAGGAACCGGCTTCTGGTGAACACCAATCTGAAAGCAAACCTGACCCCCAAATGGTCCGGGAGCTATCAGATAAATTTCGACGTGCTGGAACAGAAGATCACCGACCAGCGTATCCGGTTGACAAGGGACCTGCATTGCTGGACCCTGTCGCTTGACTGGAATCCCGGCTACAGCTTTTTTATCCGCCTGAATGCAAAATCCAGTCTCCTGAAGGACCTTAAACTTGAAAAACGGACCGGAAGATATTATTGATGCCATGAAAACGGGGTATATTAAAATTTACCTTCCCGGTGAACCCGCCGTTGCGGAAAGGATCGACGCCCTTATGGAAGCCGGCCTTATCGAAATATCGGAGGAACACAGGGGCTCCGTGATCATTCTTGAAAAGTGGGAAAACCGCAAAAAGCTCCGGGAGACGCTCCGCAAGGCTTTCGGCGACATTGAAAGCAGGGAGGAGTATCTGGAGGACCGGGACTGGAACAAGGCCTGGACCGAAGGATTCCGGCCGCTGAAGATCGCCGACGGGATCTGGGTTACGGCACCGTGGCATGCGGACCGCATACCGGAGGAAGACGAGAAGATCATGATCCATCCCGGCAATGCGTTCGGTACGGGCACCCACGAATCCACACGGCTGGCGCTGCAGCAGATGATCAGGGTCATGCGGTCCGGCTTCCGCGTGCTTGACCTCGGTTGCGGGTCCGGGATCCTTTCCATTGCCGCCAGGATGCGGGGAGCGGAAACGGTGCTTGCCCTTGACAATGATCCTCAGGTCCGGGATAATTTCCTTGAGAACGTCGGGAACAACCGGCTTGACGGTATACGGCTGACGATCGGCGATGTGCTGGAGATGGAGGACTATGGCTGCGACCTTGCGCTGATCAACATCCAGAAACACGTCATTTTACCGCTTTTAAAACGTTTTACGGTTGCAAAAGGGGTGCCGGAACGTGTAATTTTAGCAGGTTTGCTGGAAGAGCATGAAAAAGAGGTTTTACCGGCCCTGGAAGAATCCGGGTATAAACCGGTCGATACCGGACATATGAACGCATGGTTCGCCGTAACAGCAGTACGACGGGGTGTCAATGAACATAAAAATTAATGGAATGATCTTGCTGTCCGTCCTGCTCCTGGCAGGGGGCTGCGGGCCCACGTATCCGGAAGACGAGGAGGATCAGGGCTATCCCGTTCCGGAGCTCAGCCGCCCGGCCCTGAGCTATCATCCCGGCCGCGGGGAACTGCATTGCGGGATCCGTGTACTTTATGACCACGATATCCGTGAAGTGCAGGCGGACATTAGCCTTCAGGGATTTGAGAGTGAAGGGCTTTCGGTCACACTGAACGATTCCGGCGCGCTGGGGGATGCGCTCCCTTATGACAATATCTTTTCCCAAAATATTGCCCTGGAACGCATCGATTCCCTTGACGGCCGTGTGACCGTGGAATATATTGCGGACGAGGCCGGCTCCCCGGTACAGACCCTTTACGATACGCTCCTGATCGAAGCGAACCTGCCTCCGTTCATCACGGAAGTCGAGATGCCGGATACCCTGATACGGCCGCGCACCGGGACCAAAGCACTTTATATTTATGTCCATGTCGACGACCCCAACGGCATCCACGACGTCACCCATGCCTTTTTCCAGGTCCTGAATAATGAAAGCGGCTCCTGGGGGGCGGATTACAGCCTGTATGATAACGGTGAGGGCGGGGACCGCCGGGCTGGCGACGGCATCTTTTCCACCGGACTGCAGATATCCGCGGAGAACCAGGCGGTGACCAATTATTTCCGTTTCCGTGCCAAAGACGCCGCGTCGAACTTTTCAGACTGGAGCGTTGACTCCGTGGTGGTGAGGTGAGCATGGTAAAACGAATAACGATATTCCTGATCTTTTCCGGCGCCCTTGCGTTCGCGCTTCCCCTTGCGGAAAATTACGAGCCGGACACCACGCTCGTCTATGAGGGGCTTGGAAGCAATGCCGTAACCGACATTGTGCAGGTGAACGATTCCACGTTCCTCTTTGCCACCGGGAACGGGCTTTCGTTCTCCAGAGACAACGGGGAGAACATTTACACCTACTATCCCGGGGGAGATGCCATTGCCTACGGCGCGGTGACCGGCATCGCGATGCTGGGGGAGCACATATGGGTGGCAACGGCTTATGATACCAGCGTGATCGAGGGCAGTCAATATAACGATTATCCAAAGGGAAACGGAGTAAGCTATTCTTCCGACGGGGGACAGAACTGGCGGCATTTCCCGCAGTCCGTGGACGGGAATAACGACACCCTGGTGACCCTTTACGGGGAAAGCATCTCCGCGCTGCCCATTACTTCCCGGATCAACAATCTGACCTACGACCTGGCCGTCCAGGTCAC
>JAGYLW010000121.1 GCA_018400915.1 Fidelibacterota bacterium | reverse complement strand
ATGTAGTCCCGTACCCCGGTCCCGTCCGGCGTGGGATAATCGTCGCCGTAGACCTTCAGCCTGTCACGGCGGCCCACCGCCACCTGGGAGACAAAGGGCATAAGATTGTTCGGGATGCCGTTCGGGTCCTCTCCGATCTCCCCGCTCGGATGCGCCCCCACCGGATTGAAATAACGCAGCAGGGTTACCGTCCAGTCCGGGTCCGCCACACAGAGATCCTGAAGAATATGTTCGATGAACAATTTTGTTTTTCCGTACGGGTTGGTCGCCGAGGTCGGGTCCCCTTCCTTGAAAGGTACCTTGTTGTCCGTCCCGTAAACGGTCGCCGAAGAGCTGAAAATAAGGGTTTTTATCCCTTTCTCCGCCATGACCTCGCTGAGCACAATGCTTCCGTACACATTGTTCTGGTAATACAGGAGCGGTTTCTCCACCGATTCCCCCACCGCCTTGAATCCCGCAAAATGGATGACCGCAGCAACAGCGTTATCGGAAAATATCCGCTGCAATGCCGCTCGGTCGCGGATATCGGCATCATAAACCCGCGGGGCTTTCCCGCTCAATTTTTCCACGCGTTCCAGTGCGCCCTTTTTACTGTTGGAAAAATTATCAACAACGATCACAGAATATCCCGCTTCCAGCAGGCAGAGTGTTGTGTGGCTGCCGATATAGCCGGCACCGCCGGTAACAAGAATACTTTTATTCATCATCACTTACCTTCGCTTGTGCGTAAAATTACCGGTTTATCACCGGTAAAGCAACGGATAATTGCCAATACGTGCGCCGCATGCGCATCAGACCCTGAACGGTCCCGCCCCTGCCGGGGATCCGGGAACTGCGGCCTTCCTGTGCTCTGCATCACACCGCCGAAAATCCGGTTTCGTGTTTTTCTCCGTATATGTACATTTCCGAAGGAGGACGAAATGATCTCACGATGCTATTCAGCGGGACTGCACGGCATCAATGCCTATGAGGTGACGGTCGAAACGCGGCTTGACCGCAGTATGCCGAAGTATTTTATCGTCGGATTGCCGGAAAAAGCGGTAAAGGAAAGTTTTTCCCGGCTCTTTGCCGCCATAAAGTCGAGCGGATACCGGATGCCGGGCGGAAAGATCATTCAGAATCTTGCGCCGGCCGACATCCCCAAGGCAGGCACCGGCTTCGACCTTTCCCTGGCGATCGGCCTGCTGGCCGTTTCCGGCCTGATCGACATGCGGCGCCTGGAGGACATGATCCTTATCGGCGAACTCGCGCTTGACGGACATGTGCGGCCATCAAAAGGGATCCTTCCGATCGCTCTGGGAATGAAGCATTTCAGGCAAAAACGCCTTCTGGTCCCGGAAGCGAATGCGGAAGAAGCGGCAATGCCGGGACACTGCCCTGTCTGGGGCGTCAGGGATCTCCGGGAAGCGGTGGAGATCGTGAACGGCAGCAGGAAACATCATCCCGTTACGGTGGATATCAGAAAATATTTTCAGGACGGCAATGTCAGCCGGATGGACTTTGCCGAGGTCAAGGGTCAGGCGCATGTCAAGCGTGCGCTGGAGGTCGCTGCCGCGGGAGGACACAATATTATCCTGATCGGTCCGCCCGGATCGGGAAAATCCATGCTGGCAAAACGTTTTCCCGGCATATTGCCGGACCTCACGCCGGAAGAGGCACTGGAGACCACGGCGATATATTCCATCTATAAAGATATCTCCGACATCAGCCTGATCACGCGCCGTCCTTTCCGCTCCCCGCATCATACGGTAAGCGACAGTGCGCTGGTCGGCGGGGGCCGCATCCCTCATCCCGGGGAAGTGAGCCTGGCCCACAACGGGATCCTTTTTCTGGACGAACTCCCGGAGTTCAAAAAGAACGTCCTTGAGGTTCTCCGGCAACCGCTGGAGGACGGACGGGTCACCATCAGCCGTACGCTCACTACACTGACCTACCCCGCAACGTTCATGCTGATCGCCGCCATGAATCCCTGTCCCTGCGGTTATGCCACCGATCCCCGGCATGAATGCACCTGCAGTATCGGACAGATACAGCATTATCTAAGCCGCATCTCGGGTCCCCTTCTTGACCGTATCGATATCCATGTAAACGTCCCTCCGGTTAGCTATGAAGAGATCAGCGACCGGGAGGACAGCGAGCGTTCCCCGCAGATCCGCCGGCGGGTGCACGATGCCCGGCGGATACAGACCCGGCGTTTCGGATCCCGTCCGAAGATCCACTGCAATGCGCATATGGGACCAAAGGAGATCAGGAAATTCTGCGGACTCTCGCCGGAAAGCCGGAAACTGCTGAAAACGGCACTGATCCGGCTCGGCCTCAGTGCAAGGGCCTACACCCGCATTCTTAAGGTGGCACGCACCATCGCCGACCTCGAGGGAGAGGAGCATATCCAGGCAATGCACATCAGCGAATCCATTCATTACCGGAATCTTGACCGGGAAACCTAACGGACGTGATCCGCATGAGGGCCGTGTTCCGTTTTTCTCAGCCGGCGGACCGTCCGGGATATTCGCTTGTTATGCTTTTATTTTTTTTAGCTGTCATTCCTTCTCAACGGTGCGGACCCCTCATGCCGAAAAATAAAAAAGGCCGCTTAAAGAACGGCCCTTGTGTCATTTAACGGTTTCGTGTTTCAATAGATGCTGATCCCCAGTGTAAACGCCATGGTCCCGAGGAAATTTTCACCGTAACGCTCTTCCGTGACGCTCCAGCTTTCCGCCGGATACTGGGACTCTCCGCGGGAAGTCCCTCCGAGAAAGCGCAGGTTCCCGAACACTTCCATGCCTTTCCGCAAAGGGTAGCCCGTTCGCAGCGAGGCGTCCAGGAGGGACCCTTCAAAATCAAAGTTCGCTCCGTTGATCACTGCGGACGATGCGTAGAGGCCGGTAGCGTCCAGGCTGACATACCATCCGCTGTCAGCGGTGTAGCGCCCGCAGAGGTAGAAGGAAGGTACCGGTCCCACATTCTGCGCCACGACCAGTCCGGACCCGTCCACCGCTTTGAACACAATGGATGCATTGCGCGCCTGCAGGGCCGCTCCCCCGGCCATCCGGAGATGCTCCCGGTCAAGAAAGGTATATGAATAGGTGAAACGGTAAAAGGGAAATCCGTATTTCAGTTCCATGGGCGTTCCCGCCGTGAAAAGCACGCTGTCCACCATCACATCCTCCCGGAATGTGACATCGGTATTGACGGTCAGCGGCTGATAAAGCAGTCCGATCCTGTGCCTGCCGTTAATGGTCAGTCCCGCTGTGTAGCGGTCGAAAGGCAGGAGAATGTCCTGTCCGCCCTGGTTGACAAAATCAAAGTTCGTTGCACCTTCTTCTTCCCTTCCGACCTGATAACGATGGTTCAGCACACTGAAAAGTCCGGTTTCCACTTCAAAAAAGATCTGAACGGGACTCCCGGGGTCATTGATAAGCGACCCGTTGTCCGCCGCCTGAAGGGGAAGCAGCAAAGAAAATGTCAGCAGCATCACAAAGATTTTCTTCATGTTGTTCCTTTTTTTATATGTAATATCGTGAATTTCTTCAAATGTTCCCATATTCACTTATAATTTATATAATTTACGACCTTTTTAAAAGAAAATATTTTCGCGGTTTTTTTATCATTTCCCCGACCTTTTTTATTAAAAGATCACCTGAAAAATCCCTTCATTATCCGCATTCCGGGAAATGTACTCTTTCCGGAGTTGCTTTTTCTTTAGGAGAAGGTTTCTAACGCTGTATATTATAGACGGAATTGGTATTTCCGGGAGGAACAATATGAAAAAGATCGCTTTCTTTGACACCAAACTCTATGACAGACGCTTCTTTGACGCGGCCAATGCGGATTTCGGCTATAGCATAAAATACTTCAGGACGCATCTTAACGAGAATACCGCAGAATTAACGGAGGGCCATGATGC
>JAGYLW010000120.1 GCA_018400915.1 Fidelibacterota bacterium | reverse complement strand
CATCGCTTCGTCTCAACAACTCAACGCCTCAACAACTCAACCTCTTTTTCATATTGATTTATACGGGGATGTTGTTATATTTGACTCAACACGATAAAAATACGAAAGAGGTGCGCGTGGAAAGCCTGAACGCCGTGGTACAGCAGAAAATTGAAGTTGCTCCGGGGCTTTGTATCTTCCGGATAGCTCCCATAGGATGGGAACTTCCGTCCTTCCGGCCGGGACAGTATACCGTGCTGGGCCTTTCTCCCGGCGCAAAACGGGCGATATATTCCCGGCCGCCTCTCAAACCCGCTCCCAAAGACCGGCTGATCAAACGCACGTATTCCATCGCCTCCAGTTCAAGTCATAAGCATTATCTTGAGTTTTATATCAAAATGGTATCCAACGGCGCTTTGACTCCCCGGCTTTTTGCCCTGAAGAACGGCGACAGGGTCTGGATGCGGGAAAAGGTCTTCGGCATGTTCACGCTGGATGATTTTCCCCTTGACAAGAATGTCATTTTTTTCGCGACCGGCACCGGCCTGGCGCCTTACATGAGCATGCTGCGAAGTCACCTGATCAGCGACACCGGGCGGAAGTGGGCGGTGGTGCACGGAGCCCTGAATTCCTGGGACCTCGGTTACCGTGACGAGCTTCTTGCCATGCAGCGGTTTTGTCCGGCTTTTACATACATTCCCATGATCAGCAACCCCCGGGAAGAACCGGTTCCCTGGAACGGATACGTTGGTTTTCTCGACAAGGCGTGGAAGGAAGGCTATGTGCAGAAAGCCTGGGGCGAGGATGCGGATCCGCAGAATACCATCATATTTCTCTGCGGTCATCCGATGATGGTGGACGGTATGGAGAGGCTGCTGGGAAAAAGCGGCTTCACGCTCCATTCAAAGCGGGAACGGGGAAATATGGTCAAAGAAAAGTTTACCTGAAAGGAGTTTTATGCCTGTTGATAAGAACATCTGGAATACGATACAGTCTTTTCCGAAGATCGACCTGCACTGTCATCTTGACGGGTCGGTGCGTCCGCAGACCATTAAGGAACTGGCGGAGGAAAATGACATTGAGCTTCCCTGCAGGGACCTTGATGAACTGGTCCGTTATCTGCACTGTGAGGACAGTACCTCACTCGAGGATTATCTCGAACGTTTTGACGTGACGCTCAGCGTCATGCAGGATTCGCTGTCCGTGGAACGCATTGCCTATGAGCTGTGTGAAGATGCTGCCGCTGAGAACGTCCGGTGGCTGGAAGTGCGCTACTCTCCCATACTTCACACGAAAAAAGGCATGAAGACCATGGACAATATCGAAGCCGTGATCCGGGGAATGCGCCGCGCCGAGCGCGATTTCGGTATCCGGGGAGGGATCATCGTCTGCGGAATGCGCAGTTATGATCCCGCGGTTTCCTATGAACTGGCGGAACTGGCCGTGGCTTACAAGAACCGCGGCGTGATCGGTTTCGACCTGGCGGGGCCCGAGGAGAATTATCCTGCAAAAGCCCATGAAGAAGCCTTCCGGCTGGTATTGAAGAACAACATCAACATTACGATCCATGCCGGTGAGTCCTACGGTCCGGAAAGTATCCATCAGGCGGTGCATTACTGCGGTGCACACCGCATCGGGCACGGGACGCATCTGCCCGAGGACGGCGGCCTGATGAACTACATCAACGATCACCGGATCTGCCTGGAGATCTGCCTGACCAGCAATCTGCAGACGGGAAGCGTACCGTCGATCAGACAGCATCCCTTCAAGTTCTTTCTGGATTACGGCCTGCGCCTCAGCCTGAACACCGACAACCGCCTGATGTCCGACACTTCGGTCACCAAAGAGCTTTATCTGGCTTATGAAAGTTTCGGCCTGGATATCGGGGATATCAAGAACATCATTATCGACGGTTTTAAGAGTGCGTTTATCCATCACCGGGAACGGAAGGAGATGGTAAAGGACGTGGCAAATGAACTGGAAAAGATGATCCGCCTCTGATGAAAGAGATCGAACGAAAATTCCTCGTAACCCGAAAGGACGTTGTTTCCGGACACAGATCCCTGCGGGTATGTCAGGGCTATATTCTCAGTGAGAATGAAGGCGATGCCCGGGTGCGTATTGAAAATAATGAGAAAGCGTTCCTGACCATCAAAAAACGCAGTTCGGGTATCAGCAGGTGGGAATTCGAGTATTCCGTGCCCCTGGAAGACGCGGAGATCATGCTGAATGCACTTTGTGAAGGCCGCATCGTGGAAAAAGAACGTTATCTCATCCCTTACAAGGGACGGTTATGGGAAGTGGATGTGTTTGCGGGGGAGAATCGGGGGCTTATTGTTGCGGAGGTGGAACTGGATTCCGAGGATCAGCCGTTCGAAAAGCCACTGTGGGCGGGGGGAGAGGTAACCGAAGATCCCCGCTATCTGAACAAAAATCTCGCCGTACACCCCTTCCGTGAATGGAATAGTTAACCACGAATTACACGCCTGTTCCCACGAATGTCGGGGAATTCATACAGAAAAGAAATTGAGAAGTCTGGTTGTTAAGTTGTCGCGTTGAAAATATCATGATACTCACTCAACTACCCAGCTCGACCGCCCGGCGACCCGGCCTTCCGGAAATGCGCGGATAACCGTGATCAAAAATTCAAAATATCCGTTTTTTCACAGGACTTTTCCTGTTATATTCCGGCGTAATGCGTTAACGGAGGAAATTCATGAAAGTATTGATCATCAATTCGGGAAGTTCATCGGTAAAATATCAGGTCATTGATACGGAAAAGAAGGATTTCCTTGCAAAGGGTCTTGTAGAAAGCATCGGTCTTGACCGTTCAAAGATTAAACATGAAAAAAGGGGGTCGGGGAAGATCAGTTTTGACAAGCACATTCCCGATCACCACTCCGCCATAGAGAATACCCTCGCCCTGCTTGTCGATAAGGAACACGGCGTTCTGAAAAGCTACGACGATGACCGTCGGCGTACCGACTGGTGTTGCCTGGCAGGGGAGCGCCCAGTCAGCGTCGTATTACCGATCATGTCATGGAGGTGCTGAACGAATGCATCCAGCTGGCGCCCCTTCACAATCCTGCCAATATCGAAGGCGTCAAGGCCGCGAGGGCATCCCTGCCTTCGACCCCCATGGCAGGCGTTTTCGATACCGCCTTTCATTCCAGTATGCCGGATTACGCCTATATGTATGCCCTTCCCTATGAATATTATAAAAAATACGGCATCCGGCGCTACGGTTTTCACGGGACCTCCCATTACTATGTCACCCGCCGCTATGCCGACCTGGTAAAAAAGCCCGTGGAGGAGCTGAACCTGATCTCCTGCCACATCGGCAATGGTGCTTCCGTGACGGCAGTCAGGAACGGAAGGTCTATCGATACCTCGATGGGATTTACTCCCCTGGAAGGGCTGATGATGGGAACCCGCAGCGGCGATGTGGACGGCGGCGCCGTTCTGAAGATCGCGGAATATGAAAAAATGTCCATCAACGACATGAACATGATGCTCAACAAGCAAAGCGGGATCATCGGTATTTACGGCAAGTCCAGCGACCTGCGTGACGTGGAGGACGATATTGAAAAAGGCGATGAAAAAGCCCGCCTCGCATTCGACATGTACAATTACCGCATTAAAAAATACATCGGCGCCTATGCGGCGGCGCTCGGACGGGTGGACGGGATCATCTTCACCGGCGGTGTCGGAGAGAATGCGGACCTTACCCGCGGGCCGGTCTGCAGGGATATGGAGTACATGGGACTCCTCCTGGATGAAAAGAAGAACATCGCAACCACCCGCGGGAAAGAGGGCTTTATCCATGCGGAAAATTCAAAAGTGAAGATCGCCGTGATCCCGACCAATGAAGAGCTGGTGATCGCACTGGAGACCGAAGCGATCGTCAACGGAAAATAAGCATTCCGGACCCACAGCCGTATCCGGCTGTTTCGGAAAGATGCATCGACGAAAGCGGAGAACCTTATGCAGACGCTTGAACAGATCAGAGATAACTATGAACAGGTGCTTCAGAAATATGAAGAAGTGA
>JAGYLW010000012.1 GCA_018400915.1 Fidelibacterota bacterium | reverse complement strand
TGTCCGGAAATTCAAGACCCGTGAAGCACATATTGCAACGCTGTGGCAGCGGAGCATGATGACGCAGTCCATGCCGTACTATATGGACACGGAACTTCAGGCCGGCGGACTTGCCCTGGGCGATCATGACGGCAACACACTTTTGTATGTCCTTCATTCAGACAGCGGAGATGCTTCCGTGTCCGTTGTTGACGCTGAAAGCGGCGATGCGTTGTACATGACGCTGGACCTGAGCGGTGTGAGCGGCGGTACGTACGCTTTACGGGATATTGCTGTCGCTGAAGACGGCAGGATCTATGCCGTGAATTGTGCTGACAGGGGTGAAAGTTTTAAACTGTACCGCTGGGCGGACTCTGCCGGGCCGGCGGAATGCGTATACACCGCAGAGAACGTCGCTTACCGTCTGGGGGACCATATCACGCTCAGCGGAAGTGAAGCCACCGGGGATCTGACCCTCTATGCACCGGCGGCGCGGTCCGATAAATTGCTGAAGCTTCGCTGGCAGTCCGTCAGCAACAGCTTCGACGCGCAGCAGATCACGCTGGGGCGCGGGAACAGCAGTAACCCGGACCTGGCCCTTCTTCCGGACGATGAAGGTTTTTATATCAATTCCACGGAATACTATCTGCGTTATTTCGGCAGTGACGGCACCTTTCTCGACTGGATGAAAGGCAATACGAGCCTTTCCCCGTCCGCGAATGCCATCGACGGCTTTTCCCTGAACGGGAAAAACTACATTGCCGCATATGATTGCGGTACGGAATCCGCACAGATCATTGATCTTACGGACGGCATCCGCACGGCGCTTTTCGCCGGGTCCACCTGCCGGCTCGGTATTGAGGAAAATGCGGAGTGCCGCGGAGATGTGGAAGTTGCCGATAACGGGGACGGCACCTTTACGCTTTACGTTATGGGAGAGAGGAACGGTATCGGCGCCTATGTCTTTGACGCCGCATCGGCGATGACGGGAATCGGAGAGACCGCCGCGGTTCCCGGATTTTCCCTGGATGAGAATTACCCCAATCCCTTCAATCCGGTCACCCGCATCCCGTATTCTCTGGATAAAGACCGCGAAATTGAGATCCTGCTTTATGACCTTTCCGGAAGGAAGGTCAAAACACTGTACCGGGGAAAACAACAGGCCGGGACCCATACCCTGCGTTTCGATGCCGCGGACCTGAGTTCCGGCGTGTATATCTGCACGCTGCGGTCGGGCGACAGGGTGCAGACCCGGAAGATGACCCTGCTGAAATAAGCGCGGCGGGGAGCGGCTAAAAACCGAAAAGCCGGGCGGTCCTTATTTCACGCCTTTTTTCCGGCATGAGGCGCAGATCCCGAATATCTTCGTGCTGTGCTGTGTCGGAAGGAAATGATGGTCTTCGCATATTTTCTGCTGAAGCGATTCAAGTTCCTTACTGTGGAATTCAATGATGGTTCCGCAGTGTTCACAGATCATATGTTCGTGGTGCCCTCTGACGACCTCATAGATCTTTTCATCGTTGACGCTGCGGATATGCTTGATGATCCCCGCATTCTCGACGGTCTTGATCGTCCGGTACACGGTGGCACGCGAAACGCTGCGCTTCCCGCCGCCTTTTTTCCCGATAATATCTTCGATCTTAAAGTGATGGTCCTGTTTCAGCACCTCACCGAGTATTTCCAGCCGCTCCCGGGTGATGTTCTTCCCTTCTTTGTGAAGGAAATTTCTGAACTGACGGAAAGCCGCATGCTTATTCATTGACATCTCCTTGTTACAGGCCCAGGAGCAATGCGCCCTGATAAACGAAAAAGGAACCTGTCCAGGCAGCGAGAAACGTATAGGAAACGAAAAATACCGTCCATTTCAGTGAGTTGCTCTCGCGCGAAAAGACCGCCACCGTGGCGATACAGGGGATATAGAGAAGTACGAACACCATGAAGGACAGTCCGACAGCCCGGGAATATGCCGGATCGGAGCGCAGGGAGGCTGCCAGCGTTTTCGTATCGCTTTCCGCATCCCCGATGGCGTAGATCGTTCCCATGGTGGAAACCACGATCTCTTTTGCCGCGATGCCGTTGACCAGTGCGATATTCAGCCGCCAGTCGAACCCGAGGGGCCGCGTGACCGGTTCCAGGAATTTTCCTATTCTGCCCGCAACGCTGTACGGAAGCTGATCCGCCTTTTCCAGACGCTCAAGTTTCAGGGTATCCGCGGCCGGGAGGCTGCGGAGCCTTTCATATTTTTCCGTGATCTCCGGGTGTTTCGGAAAACTGCCCGCGAACCAGATCAGCACGCTGGCGACAAGGATCACCGTGCCGGCCTTTTTCAGATAGATCATTGCCCGCATCCAGGTCTGGCTCAGCATGCTGAAGGCGGAAGGTTTGCGGTAGGGAGGGAGCTCCATGACGAAGGGTTCGGATTCGTGTCTGAAAATGACGGATTTCAGCAGTTTTGCGCTGATAAGCGCGATGAACACTCCGAAAAGGTAAACGCCGAAAAGTATGTTGCCGGCGGCCTGCGGTGAAAAGAAGGCCGAAATGATTACCGTATACAGGGGCAGCTTCGCTCCGCAGCTGAAAAAAGGGACCACCATCATGGTGGTGAGACGGTCCCCGCGGTTGCGGAGGGTCCGTGCCGCCATGATCGCGGGAACGGAACAGCCGAATCCGGTGATCATGGGGATGAAGGATTTTCCGTGAAGGCCGATACGGTGCATGAGCTTGTCCACCACAAAGGCCACCCGGGCCATATACCCGGTACTTTCCAGAAGCGCGATGCAAAGGAAAAGGATCAGGATATTGGGAAGAAAGACCAGCACGCCGCCCACACCGGCGATCACGCCGTCCAGCAATATGGATTTGAACATGGACGGGGGCAGGATACCGTCAAAGCACCGGGTGAGCAGCTGAAAGAGATGGTCGATCCACTGCATCGGATATTCCCCCAGCCGGAAGGTCAGCTGGAAAATACTGTACATGATAAGCAGGAAGACCGGCATTCCGAGAATACGGTGAAGAAGCACATTGTCGATCTTCTCCGTAAGGGTTTCGGCTTCGGCCCCGCTGTCGTGCACGGTCTCCTGCAGCGCCCCGTGTATGAAGGCAGCGCGTTCTTCGGCCATGAAAACATCGGGCTCCATCTGCTTGTGTCTGCCGATCTCTTCCCGGAGTCTTTTCAGTATTGCATCGACCTGTTCCCGGCAGGGGAGCGTTTTGAGCATGGTCAGGACGTCCGGGTCCCCTTCGATCAGCCGGATGGCCAGCCAGCGCGAGGGAAGCTGTTTCCATGAGGTCCTGTCCTCAATGACATTTTCAAGTTCTCCGACATAGGATTCGACCATGTCCGAGTATTGCTGCTTGTATTTTTTGGTTTTGATCTTTCCGGACTTTATACCCACAATGTGGTCCAGAAGGTCGTTTATTCCCCGCTTGGTCACTGCCGAAGCGGGAATGACATGGGTGCCGAAAAGTTGCTCGAACTGTTCAAAATCAATGACCGTCTTCTGTTTTTCCACTTCATCGATCATGTTCATGACCACCAGCAGTTCGACCTGCAGCTCCATCAGTTGTGTGGTCAGGACAAGATTGCGGTCGAGATTGGTGGCATCGACGATATTGATGACCATGTCGGGTTTCTGAAAAAGGATAAAATCACGGGCGACCTTTTCTTCAGGACTGTAGGGGGAAAGGCTGTAAGTCCCGGGAAGGTCGATCAGGCGAATGGTATATCCGCGATGCCTGAAGGTGCCCTCCACCTTTTCAACGGTCACGCCGCTGAAGTTCCCGACCTTCTGATTGGTCCCCGCCAGACAGTTGAAGATCGAGGTTTTCCCGGAATTCGGATTTCCGGCGAGCGCAATGAGGATGCTTTTAGTATCTTCCATGGAAATGTCCCCTGAATCCCCGTTTCCGGCGCCGGGGACACGGTCCGACGGCCTCCACCAAAACGCGCCTGGCCTCTTCTTTCCGCAAGCTCATCAGAAAGCGCTTGATGCGTATTTCTATGGGATCGCCGAGGGGGGCGTAACGCACCACTTCGAGGCGTATGCCCGGTACAAGCCCCATATTAAGCATTCGCTGACGTATGACGCCCTCCGCCGTTATCTGCAGGACACGGTAGCGGACGCCAATGCTTGCGTCGCTTAAGAGAATGGGGGTTTTATGTTGTCTGTCGTTCATCCTTAGAAAAAATAATGAAAAAAAAGCGGGCGCACAAGGCAATAATTGAGATTTAGTCTCAATTATATGCCGGGTTCCGGTATCTTCATGTTTTTTGCGGCCGTGAAGCATTCTTTTAAAAAAACTTTTCATTTTTCATTCAGAAACGCTATGTTTAAATGCTTTTTGAAAAACGGGGAGGAGAATACGTCGAAAGGTAAATAGCTATGAGTGAACAAAATCCACTGCTACAACTGGAAAATATTAAAGTTGCAAAGAAATATCAAAACCTTGAGATCTATGCATCAACCCTTTTCCCGGGTTTGATCTATCAGATCCAGGGACCCAACGGATCCGGTAAAAGTACTTTACTGGATGTTTTTGCCCACGAACAGACAATCGATAAAGGCGTCATCTATTATGAAGGAAAGTCCGGTGCGAAAAAACAGTACTCGGCACGGATCGTTAAAAAACTGATCTGCTATATTCGCCAGGAAGGGCAAAAATACAAAAAAACACCCCTGGCAACATTATTGCATGCCGTCAAGGCGAGGAAGCTGTCATCGGCACTGGCCTACAGAACGGTGATGGGGCTTTTGGAAGATTTCGGATTGCAGGATATCGCGAACCGGAAAACCAAACATTTATCATCCGGTACACGCAGGAAGATCGGACTTCTGAGGGTCTTTCTGCAGGATGCCCGGCTGATCATCATTGATGATCCGGGATTTGAATCGCTGGATGACTATTTTGTGAAAAAATATGTCAGCACTCTCAAAAAAAGCGTAAAACAGGACAACCGGACACTGGTACTTGCCGCAGCGCAGTCCCTTGCCCGCTACCGCCTGATAGATATTACGCTTTCGCTGAATAAAGGACATATTACACGGGTTGAAAAAACGTATCAGCGAAAGCCGAACACCCGTCGTAAAAAATAAAACGGAAGTATTCTCTTCCCCTATTATCTGAGAAATGAAACGCATCAAGATATCACGCTACGCAGATTTCGGTAAATATACAAAACGGGAAAAAATGGTAAAGGTCTTAAGGGATTACGGCATCAGGGACCGCCGTGTCCTGGATGCCTTTCTCACCATTCCCCGCCACTGTTTTTTACCCGGGGGATCGGAAGCACTTGCTTATCGCGATCAGCCGGCAGGCATCGGATGCGGACAGACCATTTCCCAGCCTTACGTGATCGCGCTGATGCTGGAGGCACTGGAACTGAAGCCGCAGCACCGGGTGCTTGAGATCGGTTCCGGCTGCGGCTATGTGCTGGCACTGCTTTCCGTGCTTGTAAGGCACGCATACGGTGTTGAAATTGAGAAAATGCTTGCGGAAAAGAGCAGGAAAACATTGAAATGGCTTAATATTTACAATGCGGAGGTGGTCTGCGGGGACGGTTATGAAGGTTATTCCGCCGGGGCGCCGTATGATGCCATCCTGCTTTCCGCCGCGCCGGATAAACTTCCCGAAACACTGTTTACGCAGTTGAGGTCCGGAGGAAAAATGGTTCTTCCGGTGGGAAAATTCAACCAGCTGCTGGAGCTGTATGAAAAGAAGGCCGGAAAATGGCAGAGGAAGGTCCTGACGGAAGTGCGTTTTGTTCCCCTGAGAAAAAAGCAATGAAGACCTATGTATCACAACTGGATATCCGTCTCTTCCGCCGGATATATCAATTCCGGGAAAACCGCTACCTGCGGGCATTTTTCAGGACCGTCTCTTTTATCGGCGACGGCTACTTCTATTTTCTTTTTCTGATCTATATGTATTTTGCGGAAACGGCATCATTCCGGCGTGCCCTGTATATTTCCCTTGTCGCCTTCGGAATGGACCTGCCGCTCTACCGGCTGCTGAAGAACAGCATACGCCGCATCCGGCCCTTCAACACCTATCAGGAAATTGAGAACATGGTGTTGCCGCCCGATGAATTCAGTTTTCCTTCCGGCCATACCTCGGCGGCATTTCTGGTCGCAATGATCGTCTGTCATTTTTTCCCCTCCCTGTGCGTCGTTTTGTTCGTATATGCCTTTCTTGTCGGATTATCCAGGATCTATATCGGCGTGCATTATCCCAGCGACATCCTTGCCGGCGCCCTTTTCGGTTCCGTGATCGGGCTGTTGTCCATATACGCTGTGAACCGCCTGTTCTTTTGAGCTTTATTAGCCGTAAAAAACCACATTCCTTCGCATCCTGTGGCGGACGGGCTTCCGACGTTCCGGAAAAAAAAGAGCAGAAACCGGCAGGCTGCGGGACCGGGACACTGGGGAGATGCAGGATCCGGTAAGCGGGGCCGGGAGATCAGGCGAAGAAGCGGAAAGCCCGTTTTTATAGGTTCTGAAGGCTGAACGTTGTCGGCCGGAGGTCTGTATTATCGAAAGAAAGGATTTCCGTCACAGCCGTTCAGGACGGGAGCGCCAGGGACTTTCAAGCCGGCGGCGTATCGGGTGCTGTTCACGCTGTTCACCTTCTGCGGCTTCCATGTCCTCCATATCCGCAGGCAGCAGGCTGTCGCTTTCGGAAACTTCAAGGGAATCCCCCTCAAGATAGGCGAGATAGTTGCTGATATGGGTCTCAATGGCAGCAATGCGCCTTGCGCTCCGACGGGCAAGGGGGGTGCCGGGAAACCGGTTTTCCACAATATGATAGTAAAAAAGCGTGCTGTCTTTCGTATTACGGTGCCGGCTGAGCTCATAGTCGTACAGCCAGGCGATCTTATAGGCGATAAGGGCCTGGTTTTTACTGTCAACCAGAGGGTTTTCAAAAAAATTCTTATATTCCCTGACCGCACCTTCAAAATCCTCCTGATCGACGTACTCCTTTTCGATCCCGAATATTTTTTCCTGATTCTGATAATACAAAAGCGAATCCCGGGGGACACGGTCTAAAATTTGATCGCTGATCTCCGAGTCCGGGAATCTTGTGGCAATGGAATATTTAATGGAATCTGAGATCTCCGGTTCATGAAGTTCATATTCCCAGACGTAGGCCTGGGAATACAGAGCTTTGGGAACCGCCGGAGTGTAATAGAACTCGCGGCTGATCTTTGTATAGATCTGCAGGGCTGTGTCGGGAATATACAGGTCAAACAGAAAAACTCCGGCAAGATTAAAGAGGCTTTCGGTGTAATCGACGGAGCTTTCCACATATCCGGACAGTGCATCCTCAAAGCGACGGTAACCGCTATCCGCAAGCCTGAGCAGGGAGTCCACCGTACTGCTGTCTGCGGACAAGGTGTCCGCCAGCAGATGTTCCCTTTCGTTTTTCTCCGTTCGTACGGAGTCTTTCAGAAGCTCGTAGTGCACCCAGGCGCTGTCGGCCAGTTGCGGCCTGGCCTTTTCAAGCTCATTCAGATCGTTCTTTATCCTCTCCACTTCCGACAGTACCTTCACGTAATCATTTGCCCGGCTTCCTTCTTCTGACTCGCGCTGTTTGGTCTGTGCCCGCTTGAAGAAATAGTCTGCGGAATCGATGTCCGAACGTTCGAAAAGATAATATTGTCCCAGGCGGTAAGCGGCACGGGCCCAGGCATGTGAACTTTTGTTGTGCCTGTATTGATTTTCCGCATCTTCGACGATATCACGGAGTTTACTGACGGCGGTCTTTGTTCTTCCCCGGTCGAAACAGAGATTTGCTTCTTCGTAGATCACATCTCCCCAGTAATTGGAGATACGGGCATCTTTCAGGGCTTCCTCAATATATTCCTCCGCTTTTTCAAATGCTTCCTGCTGCCGGTAGGCGCGAATATAGGCAAGCTGTACTTTTGCGCGCTGTTCATCGAATTTTATGTTCCTTCTGGCACGGTTCGTATAGGTAAGGGCTTCCCCGTACTGCCCCCGGTCAAGCTGAATGCCGACCGCTTCAAGGTACATATTGCAGCGGGTGTCCTTCTCCGAAGCATGTTCCGCAGATCGCAGGAAGGCGTTCAGCGCACGGGTGGAATCTTCCTCCTGAAGGGCGAGATATCCCATTAAACTGTAGGCGTCGCTGAAATAGGCGCGGTTCCCGGAATTTTCCAGAAATTGTTCAAGCAGTTCATACGCGATGGTCTTCCTGTCCATTTCAAAATAGCATTTTGATATCCATAACTTTGCCTCAAAATAATACCGGCTGTCGGGATAACGCAGCGTCAGGCTTTCCAGCTGTTCCAGCGCGCGTTCGTACATTCCAAGCTGGTACTGGCAGACACCGTTGTAGAACATCACATCGTCAATAAAGGAAGAGCCCGGGAATTTGTCCATGACCACCTGCGCCTGCTTGGCGGCCTTGTTCAGGGCATTCCGGGTGCCGGAAGATAATTTCTCCTTGTCCTCTTCAGCGTTGTAGGATTCCTGGGCGTCTTTAAAATAGACCTTTGCATTGTAATAGGTGTTGAAATATGCATTCAGGTCCGTCCATATACGCGTAAAAAGGTTATCCTGCGCAAAAAGGCCGGAGCACATCAGCAAAGCAAGCGTCAGGACAGATATTTTTGATCTTTTCATGGATTTTGTTCGTATTGTCCCGTAAAAAGTTCCGTTAACGCCGATAAAATACATACATCCTGCAAAGATGCACAGCAATTTTTAAAATATATCGTCAACGCGGACCTTTGAGAATGCAAATGATGGATTTCAGCGGTGATGCGCGGAAATCCCGGCACGAAACCTTCGCTGCAGGAGCGGAGGGCATAAAAGAGAGCAACGGTGCGCCGACGCTTATATTTCCGGGGTTTTGATCTTCTGCACCGGTTTTTTCTGTGCGACCCAGAGGGCGAAAATGATCAGGATACTGCCCGCAACGACATTCCACTGAAGGAGCTCAAAGCCGAAAAGCACGGAAAGGACGATCGTTGTCGGCGGATGCGTGGAAATGATAAGTCCGGTCTGTGAGGGGTTGATGCGTTTAAGGATGGCAAAATAATTGAGATAGGAAAGTCCGCTGCTGAAAACCCCCAAAAAGGCGAGACTGATCCAGCCTTTCCAGGTTATCACGTGAAGATCCGCCTGTGCAAGGCGGTAAATCCCCCACGGTGAGTACAGTATCACGGCACCGATAATAAGTATCAGCGCCAGCTGCAGGGGACCGTATTTATGGACAAAGGGCTTGCTGAAAGCCGTATAAAGCGACCAGCAGAGCATGGCGATGAACACGAGGCCGTCGCCCAGCAGGATGGACGCGTTAAAAATGAAGATGTTCTTTCCCAGCACGATCCCGACACCAATAAAACTTAACACGGAAGCAAAAATGATCTCTCGGGTTGCTTTTTCAGCCTTCCGGAGAATATCAATAAAAATGATCACGATGGGGGTGAGGGAATAAATGAGCGGCGGATGACTGGGAACGGTAAAACGGAGAGACTGGGCAAAAAGGATCTGATTGCAGAACATGCCGAAGAACATAAGGAAAAAGAGCATTTTAACGTCGGACCAGTCAATACGGATACGGGTTTTCCGGAGCAGGACAATACTGCCCAGCGCCATCATGCCGATCACGTAGCGGAAGAAGCTGATGACGAATGCGTCGACCTCCATGGCCGCCTGCTTTCCGGCAATATTGGTAAAGCCTACTATAAGCGCCTGAAAGACAATGAGAAGAAATGTGAAAAGCTTCTTGTTGTTCACCTTCATTTCCACCAGGTCCATTCGATATTGATACCGGCATAAAAGGTGTTGCCGTAGACAAAGTCGGAGGAGGTGTAGATCCCCTCATAAAAATAATAGTTGATATCTTCTCCGGCTTTCAGGGGGGTGGAGAGCTCCGCCGCAATACTGAAGCTCTGCAGGCGGGCCTTCAGCCGCATATTGACCTTCCAGTCGCCGGTATAATCGCCCGGTGTGATACGGGAATAGATAAGGGTCCGGGGGTCAAAACCGACATTGTCCGGATCGTCATGGAGGATGTATTGTGCGTTCAGCTCCCCGTCCACGGGCAGTTTTCCTCCGGCAAGGGGAGCATGGAACACCAGGCCGCCGGTAAGGGTGGAACGTTCGGGATAGTAGTAGACGGAGGTATTGTGATAAGTGCGGGCCAGTGTCGCCCGGCCGTACAATTCAATTGCGGACCGGATATAACGGTATTCCGCTTTTGACTTAAAGCTGAAGAAATCCGTGATGGGATAGGGGGTCATGGGTGAGCCCGCCTTGCCGGCAAAGTCATAACTGGCATGAAGGTCCGCATACAGCTTATGGGTTTTCCCGTCGATATTCAGGCCGGTGCCGGCTCCCAGATACTGGTAGCCCGAATGCATGATGACGGGCAGGGGGTTGCGCACTTTCGCATAGGCTTCAATAAAAAAGGGAGACGGGCGGTAGCGGATCTGCGCGACGGGGAATATCTTTTTCGGCGAAATGCGCACGGCAAGGTGTGAAAAAAAACGGGGACGCTTGTAGCGGAGTCCGGGACGGAAAGCCATCATGGACGCGTGACGGCCGGGATTCCAGAATTCCCGGTGTTCAAATGTGCTGTAAAGGACAAGGGTTTTCATTGCTGCATAGCTGAGTTCAGCGAACTGATGAAAGGTATCATGGTTGCCGGAACTGCCGCCCTCCTGCTTGATCAGGTTGAAGTCCATTCCGCCTTTGATCCTGAATTTTTTTGCAGGCTTATAGTCGAAGGTCAGTCCCCGGGTCCGGATATGATGGAGGGTGTTCCCGCTTTTAAGGGAAAGGATCTGTGTATTGTCGGTGTGAAAATATTGGAGCGAGCCGTGCTTGTTGCGGTACCGGAGCAACACATCTTTCTTGTCGGTTGAAGCGGGCCCCCGGTAATTGATCATTTCCATCGCCACGCCCCAGCGCTGGGGAAAAGCATAGGGAATGTATTTGACGACGATGTCGGAAGAGAACCGGTAATTCCCGCCGGCGCTTTGGTCGATGGTAAAAAGCTGGTCCCAGCGTGCAAAGGTATAGGAGGAGTCCGGATATTCCTCCGGGAACAGGGAGGGCGCCGGCTCCAGCCAGGAACGGGGATAGGTGAGCCCCATGGCCCGCGTTTCGGGATCCAGGATCATGAAGCGGTCCCAGGACTCCGTGCCCAGTTCATAGGCGTTGAGGGACAGGAAAAGGACGGCGGACAACAAGATCAGGAACATGCGTTTCATCGATCAACCTCCGAAGTAATGAGGATAGTGCTTATTGACGTAATTGACAAGCAGGGTGATCAATACCGAAAAGGTAATGGTATTGGAGATCATATTGATCAGGTAAAAGGGGATCCCGGCCACGATACCCGCTGCGCTCTGTTCAAGGCTGAATCCGGAGGGGACGGCGTAAAAAACGCTGGTCATAACGTTATAAAAAAAGGTCAGTACCAGGCCGTGGATACCCAGGACAATACCGGCAACAGCGGGTTTGCGGCGGGCCATTTCCGGAATGTAGCTGCGGGAAAACGCCCCCAGCAGGGCAAATGCGGAAAAGGAAAGCAACTGGGCCAGCAGGAGGGTGGGGAAGGCGAGTCCCGATCCGAAGGGGTTCGCAATGCTGAAGATCCCCTCGCCCAGCAGCGCGACAAAAAGTCCGCGTTTCCAGCCGAGAAGCAGGCCGGAGAAGAAAGCGATCGCCGTAATGAACTCCAGATTGGGGATATAGCTGAATGCATAGGCAATTCCGAGGAAGAGGGCCAGGAAAATACCGGTCTCGGCGATCTTACGGTTTTTTATCAGTGTGCGGGCGGTCTTCTGCCGTATTGTCATGATCCTCGTCCTTTTTGGGTTTGTAAAGCGGAATGCGGAAATCATTTTTCGCGGAAGTCCAGTCACCGTCATCCAGCTCCCGGCCGATCGCGGTTTTCATCATGTCCATGCGGGTATCCAGTTCGTTCAGATAAAGGACCAGCAGGGCTTCCGGGAAAGCAGGTTTTCTGGGGGATGTGTGTTCGTAGCGCCCGTGATGAGATAAAATGATATGTTTCAGCTTAAGTGCTGGCTCCTCAGGGAAATTCCCGATCTCCGACAGGGCGTTTTCCACCATGTTGTACCCGATGACCTCATGACCCAGAAAGTTGCCCCCGTCGGTAGGGACATTGCTGGGATAACCGCTCAGGGCTTCGAGTTTCCCGATGTCATGCAGAAGGATGCCCCCGATGACAAGGTCCTTGTCCAGACCGTATTGTTTTGCGGCCCGGAGCCCAAGGTTCAGCATATAGACGAGATGTTCGAGCAGGCCTCCGATGACGGCATGGTGCCGGCGTAAACTGGCAGGATGTTTTACGATCCTGCTACGATTATTGATGATCAGCAACTGTAAAAGTGCTAAGAGCTTAGGATTTTCTACTTTTTTGATCGTTCTTTCAACGAATCGCCACATTTTTTCCGGATTTTGCCCGGTATGCGGCAGGATCAGCTCCCATGAGAAGCCTTTTGCAGAAAAATCCTCCTCATTGACCGGAACGATACGGGTAATATTCAGTTGCTTTCGCCCCCGGAAATCCTCGACAAAGGCCCGCACTCCCACCGGCGATCCGGTCTCGATCATGGGCTCGATGTCGCCGGCATGCTCCCAGATTTTCCCGATGATCATGCCGGAACGGTCCGAAAGGATCACATCCAGATAGGGTTTCCCTTCCCGCGTTAGCCGCAGATGTTTCTCTTTTAGAAGCAGATATGCACGTACTTCCTCATTTGCCTTGAAACTGCGGATCGTGGATAGCGGAATGTTATTTTTCATATTAACCCTTTTAATTGAATGAAAATGTATAAAAAAATCTTTGTATTTTAAAGAAAGTATTTTATTTTCATTTCGAAAACTAAGCAAGCACAACAAATATTACAGGAAATAGTATGAAAATAAATACTATAAAAGCAGTCGTTGTCACAATGTTGACAACTGCTTTATGTATTTCTTCCCTGCATGCCGGTACCACGGGCAAGATCTCCGGAAGGGTTACCGACAAAGCCACCGGTGAACCGCTTCCCGGATGCAATGTCATGGTGGAGGGGACCCTCTACGGAGCGGCGACAGATACGGACGGGAACTACTATATCCTGAACCTGGCGCCCGGGACCTACACACTGCGCTTTGTCATGATCGGATACGGACCGTACCGCGTGAGCAATGTGGAAGTACAGGCGGATTTCACCACAAAGGTCGATGCCGCGCTTAATGTGGAGGCCCTGCAATCGGAGGAGGTGACCGTGGTGGCGGAGCGCCCGATGATACAAAAGGATCTGACCTCCTCCACCTCCATCGTGGGTTCCCGGGAAATGGAGAACCTGCCGGTTACGGAAGTGGGGGACGTGCTTGCCATGCAGGCGGGCTACGTTGACGGGAGCCTGAGGGGCGGACGCCGCGGGGAGGTCATGTACATGATCGACGGCGTTCCCATGACGGATTCCTACGACCGTGCCTCTACGGTGGATATCAATACTTCGATGGTCCAGGAACTGCAGGTGATCTCAGGGGCATTCAATGCGGAATACGGCCAGGCCATGTCCGGGATCGTCAATATCACCACCAAACAGGGAAGCAATGACTTTGGCGGCCACACGGAGATCTATTTCGGAGATCATGTCAGTACGCACGATCACATTTTCCCGCACGTAAACCGTGTCCAGCCCTTTTCGATCAACAACCTCGAGCTGGGTGTTCACGGCCCCCTGGTCAGGGACAAGCTTTTTTACTACCTGAATGCCCGGCGTATTTATTATGACGGTCATTACAAGGGACAGCGCCGTTATACACCCGTTTCCTATGCCGAGAAGAACGCCGAGGACGAGATCGTCCTGATCGATTCCAGCACCATGCTCGGCTCCGGCGAATGGGAGGATATGGGCTGGAACCGCAAGCACTACCTTCAGGGACAGCTCATTTACCGGATCAGTGATGATTCACGCATTTCCTACAATATGATCTACGACGGCCGAAAATATCAGGATTTTGACAGGATGTGGGTCTATAATCCCGCGGGGCTCGGGACCAACGAAATGATCGGTCAGACCCATATCGCGAAATATCAGCGGCAGCTGTCGCAAAAAGCGTTTTTCGACCTTGCCTATACCTACGGAAAGCGCCATTATGAGCGCTACTATGACCATTTTGATCTTACGGAAGCGGATGACAGCCTGCTGGTGCATCCGGATTTTCAGTCCACCTTTCCTTATCAGTTCCATATCGGCGGCACGCAGAACAGCTGGAATTACCGTGACAGCTGGTACCATCTGGCAAAATTCAATTTCACATCGCAGATAACCCGCGTCCATCAGGTCAAATTCGGCGGGGAATTCAAGCAGAACGGCGTGGCCTGGGAAGCCTGGGAATACCGGCCGGCGCCGAACGAGGAATCTCTCAACGTGAACGATCCCTATATCACTCCCACGCGGCTGCCCGACACGACCGTGCATTCCTCTTCCTTTTCGGCAAGTCCCTATGAATTCTCGGCCTTTATTCAGGATAAGATCGAACTGGAGGATTTTATTGTCAATGTGGGTGTGCGCCTGGATTATTTCCATTCCGATTACGTGGTCCTCAGCGATCCCTCGGACCCCGACATCTACAATCCCATCAAGCCGGACAACCGTTTCAACGATATCAACGGGAACGGCGAACAGGATGCGGGCGAAGCATCAAAAAGTATTGAAGACCGCCGGGAATACTGGTACGAAGATGCGGACCCGAAGCTGGCGGTAAGTCCGCGTCTTGGCTTTTCTTTTCCCATCAGTGAACGGGGTGTGTTCCATTTCAGCTACGGGCACTTTTTCCAGATCCCGAGCTATACCTATTTATATACGAACCCGAACTTTCAGCTGGGCAGCGGAACGGGACATCAGGGAACGATCGGGAACGCGAACCTGGAGCCGGAAAAGACCATCGTCGGGGAGATCGGACTGCAGCAGCAGCTGACGGACAATATTTCAGCGGATGTCACCGTTTATCTCAAGGACGTCCGCGACCTGACGGGCACCCGCGCCGATGTGATCGAGGTCTTCGGCGGTTCAAAGTATTACTCGAAGATCGTCAACAGCGATTTCGCCGTGATCAAGGGGGTAACGCTTTCACTGAACCAGCGCGACCCCGGCGGTTTTTATGCCGGTGCGGACTATACCTTCCAGATCGCCGAAGGGACCGCATCAGATCCGTATGCCTACATGAATGCCATATCCGGCGGATCGGACCCCGAAATACAATTGCTGCCGCTCGCCTGGGACCAGCGCCATACCGTGAATGTGGTCGGAGGATACAACGCCGCTTTCTGGGGCGTGAACGCGGTGGCGAACTACGGAAGCGGGCTGCCGTACACGCCGAGGGCAAGCGAAGACATCACCTCATTGCTTGAAAATGCCGAGACCAAGCCGGCAAGCTTCAGCCTGGACGTGAGAGGATATTACAGAATCCGTGTTGCCGGCATGCAGCCGGAGCTGTTTTTGCGCATCACGAATCTTCTCGACCGCCTGAACGAGGTCGGCGTTTACGACGATACCGGACGTGCGGGTTTTACCGGTGACCTGGAAAGGGTGGAAAACCTGAACCTTGCCACCCCGGTGAATTCCATCGCGGAATATTTTACCAACCCTTATCATTATTCAGAACCGAGACGTATTGAAATCGGTGTGAGGATCAATTTATGAAACGATCAGTGATATTGCTTGTAAGTGTACTTTGTTGTATGCAGGTCTTCGGTCAGAGCGGGCAGGAATTCCGGAGGAACGCCGTCCACAATGCCAACCTGGTCAGGACCGTGTTCGGGAACTGGGGCGTGATCGGCCAGCCCTCCGGCAAGGGCCCCCGCGGCGCCTGGCTGCATGACACCAACGGATATATCGGCGATATTTCCCCGCTGGTCGGGGCGGAGGTGACCTATTACGATGAAGCACTGGACAGCAATCTCACTTTTCACAGCGTGGTCGTCTGTCCCGTGGAGCGGCCGCATACGGATGAAGGTCCTGAAGAGTCTCCCTCCGGGAAACGCTGGACCTTCGAGCCCGCCGGCGGGTATTTCAACGCCAATCAGTCCAATATTGCCATGAGCACCAATCCCGATTCCTGGCCCGCCCGGTGGCCGGACAAAATGGGGGAGGAAGACGCGGGCTGGCCGGGCGCCTGGAACGGGTATTTCGGCAAGAATGTGTTTTCTGCGGACCAGGAAAGCTATTTTGTCATGGATGATAACAACGACGAGGAATACAATTACCGGACCTATACCGCGAACCGCCTGTATACCGGTTTCCCCGGGTACCGGTTCAAACCGGATGCCAATGACCCCACCCGAAACGGACTGGGCCTGGAGGTAAAGGTTCGCGGCATGCAGTGGCAGCAGTTCCTGGCCTCCGACGTGATCTTCTGGCTGTACGAAGTGACCAATACCAGTACCACGAACTACAGCAAGATCACTTTCGGCATGGTCTGCGGGACCTATCTGGGCGTTACCGGGACCGATGACAGCCCCCAGGAATATGATGACGACTGGTCCTATTTTGATGTGGAGAATGACATTACCTATACCGGGGACTACGACAACAGCTGCCGGCGGAATCCGAAATGGCAGGGTCCCGTCGGGATGGTGGGCTACGCCTTCCTTGAAAGTCCGGGAAATCCCTACGACGGTATTGACAACGACAATGACAATAATACGGAGACCTATCCGCAGCTCAGTTTTACAGCTCCTGTCTTTGAAGCATCGGATTTTGACACGGTCTTCTATGATATCGGCGATCATGTTGTATCTATCGATGAAAATTACGACCGCCATCTGGTGGAGATCACAAAGGACACGCAGTATGTGCAGACCCGCGGGGCCGAGATCAGGATCATCGCCGGGGTTACCGGGCTGACGGAAGGCAATGTGATCGATGAATACTACAACGTCAATGAAAACGCCTACGACGGTATTGACAACGATCTTGACGGGCTGATCGATGAGAATTACACTCTCCACTACCGCCAGATACGTATGGACAAGATCCCCCAGGAAGGCGGCGGGACCCAAAACACGATCCTGTTCGACGAACTGAACCCGGTGTGCTACAAGGACTACATTAACGGTATTGGACTGGACGATCCCATGATCGACGAACGCCGCGACGACGGTATCGACAACGACGGGGACTGGAATGTTGAATTCGACGACGTCGGAGCCGACGGCAAGGACGGCACCGGCGACTACGGGGAAGGGGACGGGATACCGACGCCGGGTGAACCGAACTTTGACGGCAAGGACGTGGATGAATCGGACCAGATCGGTCTGAGCAGCTTTAACTATTTCACCCCGGCGAACGCTTACCCCGAGAAAAATGACGAGACCCTCTGGGACTGGCTGAAGCCGGGATATTTTGATGTGCCGTCCACGATACAGGACGGTGAGCCCATTGGGGGAGAGGACGGGGATTTCATTTACAGTTCCGGATATTTCCCCCTGCCTGCCGGAAAGACACAGCGGTTCTCCCTGGCGCTGGTTTACGGGCATGACCTGGATGACCTGTACAAGAACCGGACCACGGTGCAGGACATTTACGACAGTGATTACCGTTTCCCCTCACCGCCCGACAAGCCCGTCATGACGGCCGTTCCGGGCGACGGGAAGGTCACCCTTTACTGGGACCGGAAAGCCGAAAGGTCCATCGATCCCGTAACGAAAGAAAAAGATTTTGAAGGGTATAAGATCTATAAAGCGACCGACCCGGATTTTAACGAGGTCTATTCCGTGACGGACGCGAACGGCGTGGTTACCGGGTACAAGGCGCTCCAGCAGTATGACCTTGACAATGACATCGAAGGATTGTTCGAGCCGAAGTCGGAGCTCTTCCAGGAAGCCGACGGATATACCGTGAATCTCGGGAGCAATACCGGACTTCAGCACAGCTACGTGGACCATGACGTGATGAACGGCAAACGCTACTACTACGCCGTCGTTGCCTATGACCGCGGCGATGCGGAAACGGACATTTATCCTTCGGAGAATACGAAATTCATCTCCATCCAGCCGGACGGCAATATCATTACGGACGTCAATACCGCCGTGGTCCGGCCCCGGCCGCAGGTCGCGGGTTACGACCCCTTGAATGAGGACAATGCGCTTTATCATGACCGGGGGCCCGGCACGGGGAATATTTCCTACGGGATCCTGGATGAGGCAAGGCTGACGGGGCACACCTACCGTGTTTACTTTATGGACACGAAACATGACGGTCTCGACAACAACGGGAACGATACGCTTGACCTGGAAGACCCGGAAGAATTCGCGCCGGTCACGACGCATTATTCCGTGATGGACCTGACGGGACATACGGAAACGGCGCACCTCGACACTTCCTACATTTACCTGGAGAAAGCCCACATCCTCCGCAACAGTTTGCTGATAGCGCCTGAAGAAAGCCCCGGGGAATATATTGACCTGAACGCCTTTGCGGTGGATACGCTCCGAGGACGGATCAGGCTCCGGCCGGACGCCGCATATGATCCGGGGGATTATCGTCTGAATTATCAGTATTATCCCGTTTACCGGAGTCCGAACATCAAGGGATCGCCTTTCGCTCCGGAGACGCGGGATTCCGATATTTTTGACGGCATTCAGCTGGTATTCGGGAACCACTGGACGGTGCAGAAAGACGAGTCGGCGACATCCTGGAACAATCGTGAAGGCCGGGAAATGGATTTCTCAATGCGCGCTTTCACCTCGTCTTTCGGGGACAAAAACATGACGGGGATCCCTTATCCGGCGGATTACGAATTGCGTTTTACGGATTCCAGCGTTGTCGGATATACAACACCCGAATCCCTGATCGCCTCCATTTACTCGACCCTGCCCGCCTTTCTGCGGCCGAATCCCGTGAAGACCAATTTCTATCTTTACAATGTCACCGATTCCCTGGCCGTGCCGTTCATTTTTTCCGGCGGCGTAAAGAACGGTGAAGGCATATACGAGTTGTCCAACGGGGCAATGCTGAGCACTTTCTTTTACCTGCCGGGAGATACGGATTCGCTGGACGCACAATATTCCTGGGTCATAAACTTCAGGTCGCAAAGCGATACGCGTCCGCGTTTTTCGGGAGGCGATGTTTTGAGTATCATGATGGAGAAGCCTTTCCGGAAGGGCGATGTCTTTGAATTTACCGTTGAGGAACCCCGGGTCGATAACGAAACGGCGCAGAATTCGCTGGAAAATATCCGGGTCGTTCCCAACCCCTATATCGTGGCGAACAATATGGAGGCGCCACTGCCGCCGGCAGTGACCTCGGGCCGCGGTGAACGCCGTATAGAGTTCCGGGGGCTTCCCGCAGACGCGAAGGTGTATATTTTTACTTCGGCGGGAGCACTGGTCAAAACCCTGAATCACAGCGGGGACATCCATAACGGGACCCTCGCCTGGGATCTGAAGTCAAGGGAAAATCTGGACGTGGCCTTTGGGGTCTACTTCTATTTTGTCGAATCGGCGGCCGGGAAAAAATCCGGAAAACTTGCAGTGATCAAATAAAAAAGCAGCAGGAAATCAATTATGAAACAGTTCATTCTGATAATAACCGTGGTTCTCGGCAGTATCGTTGTCCCGGCAAGGGCGCAGGATAAGGTGGGGACCACAGCCGCCAATTTCCTGAACGTGCCGGTCGGGGGGAAGGCCGCCGGTATGGGCGGTGCCTATACGGCCATTGCAGATGATCCCACAGCACTTTTCTGGAACCCCGGTGCGATCTCACGGGACGGGCGCAACGATGTCTATACCAGCATTACCAGCTACTTCGTGGATGCCCGGCATACCTGGTTCGGGGCAAAGTATATGCTCACCTCTTCCGATGCCGTCGGCGTAAGCCTCAACAGCCTGAATTACGGGGACTGGGAGGAGGTCACTACGGTCGAACATCCGGAGGGGACCGGCGAATACTGGCAGGCCAGCGACATGGCGCTTACGCTGAGTTATGCCCGCAACATGACCGACCGTTTTTCGATCGGCGGTTCCGTAAAATACATCCGTCAGCAGATCTATAATGAAAGCGCATCTACCTTCGCGGTGGATCTGGGATTGCTCTTTATCACGCGTTTCAACGGTCTGCAGATCGGAACGAGCATCCGGAATTTCGGAGGTTCCATGCAGATGAGCGGAAGGGATCTGCTGACCCAGGTCGACCTGGACCCGGACAGTGAGGGGAACAATGAAAATATCGTCTCTTATCTTAAAACGGAGAAATGGGCGATCCCCCTTACCTATGTGATCGGCGCTTCCATGCCCGTTATTGACAGGACCGGCCAGCTCTTTGCTGAGCGCCGATGTGTTGGCCGACCAACAGTAGATGCTCTGTCGGTGCAAACCTGCACGTACAATGTCATCAGCCTGCGAGCGGGCTATCAGTCGCTGTTCAGGGAAGAGGCTGAAAACGGACTGACGCTGGGCCTCGGCCTGGACATCGGGATCTCGGGTTATGCGGTCGTCTTTGACTACAGTTTCCAGAACTTCGGGAAGCTCGGCATTCTGAACACGACCTCGCTGGCCCTGACGTTCTGACGAACGGGCATGTAAAGACAGAGAAAAAAGATAAAAGCATTTGGAAAAAAGAAACAATAAAAGCAAAACACAAAAAGGAGTAAAGACCATGAAGAAAATGTTTATTCTCTTGATGGTGGTGTTCGCCGCGTTCGCGTTTGCCGATGTGCCTGCGTGATTGAACACCTCAACTTACTTTATCGGTGTGACGGATTCCACGCACGAGATCATGATCTGCGGATCGGAAGTGGGGCCCGAAGGCGTCGATAACTGGTACAACCTGTTCCTTACCTGGAACAGTCCGGAGACCGGAGGTCCTTCTCCGACGGCGACCAACGCCGGCGGCGATTACTGGGAACTGGAGATCGCATATCCCGACTCCATGATCGGATGGAGGATGGCTTATAAAGTTCTCTACAAGGGAACGGAAGAAGCTGAATTCCATTGGGAAAATACGGCCGGCGGCGGCAACCGGATGGTACTTGCCCGCCTCCGATACGACGCTGCAGGTCGCTTACGTGAACAATGACTGGGATCCGCCCTACACTCCCTCGGATTCGGTGGATATTTTCTTTCGTGTCAATATGAGTGCGGATGACGCCTTTGATCCGGACAAGATCCTCAGTCTTGTGGGCGCTTTCCCCGTCAATGGGGAAGGGACCGATATGTGGTCACCCGGAACTTATGCCCTGGAGCAGGAAGCCGCCAGCGGTTTCTGGAACTATCACCTGAAACTGGCTCCCGGACTGCTTCCGCTGGAAGATGTCATGTACCGTTTTCACAATAACGGCACGGAATGGAACGGCCACTCGGAAAACCTGCAGGGCGCCTACGTCGCAGGCAATGAAAACCGCACCGTCTCGGTCAATGCACACGACACCACCCTGGCCTGGGTCTGGTGGAACGACATTCCCGGCGGGACCTTCGAAGGCAACGACACCGCGAACATCACGTTCGGTGTCGACATGTCCGCCGCCGTTGAGAATAACGGCTTTGAGATCGGCGACACCCTTGAGGTCCGCCTGGGCTATGAACTGAGCTCGCCGGAAGTCATCGAAGTTCAGATGACGCATGTCGGCGGCACGCAGATGTACTCCGCGCAGGTCGACTCCGTCCCGCTTGTGCTCGGCGACTATTTGTATTACCAGTATTACCTTATCAAGAACGGCGAGGAACAGCGGGAAGTGTACTATAATTTCAACTATGACGGCAGCACGGTCGGCGGGGCGGAACGGCGCCGCGTCATCATTGAAAGCGCCGACGCCGAGGTTGCCGATGTTGTGGACAACGATGCCAGTGAACGGCGCATGCCCTTCTTCCGCAACAACAATCTGCTTGCACGGGACGTGACCGTCCATGTCGAATGCGACCTGCGTCCCGCGTACGCCGCGGTCGGTGCCGGAAAGGTCCTGAACGACATTCAGGGTACCCAGGATATCAGCAGTGTGGGTGATATTGCCGGCGTTGCCATGAACGGCCCCCTTTCCAATTTTGCGGAAGGTACCTGGGCAAGCTGGGGAGCTTCCCTGATGAACGACACCAACCGGGTCATGTACGATGACGGCACTCACGGCGATGCGACCGCCGGAGACAGCATCTACACCCTTACCTACACCCTTTCGCCGGACAGCGGTCACACCGTCGGTCAGGAATGCAAGTTCGGCATCAACGGCGGTGACAACGAAGGCGGCGAAGGCGGATACGGCAACAATCACATTGTGAATGTGAATGATTCTCAGGCGGAAAGCTACCTCTATATCGCTTTCGGCAGTATCAACCCTGTCTATTACAGCGACTGGACCTATACGCCCGGCGTGGCTGTCAGCGATGTGGTCCCGGCGGAGTATGCACTGAACCAGAACTATCCGAACCCTTTCAACCCGGTAACCACCATCGCGTACAGGATCCCGGAAAATACCGGCGTGCAGCTGAATGTCTATGACATGAGCGGCCGCAGGGTCCGGACCCTGGTCAACGAATACGCGAATGCAGGAAGCTACGAAGTCAGTTTCGATGCTTCCGGCCTTCCCAGCGGCGTATATTTCTACCGCCTGGATGCAGGAAGCCATTCCACCGTGAAGAAGATGGTGCTAATGAAATAAGGGAATTTTCCCGCGTATCATAAAAAAGCGTCTGTCATATGGCAGGCGTTTTTTTATGTTCGAAAAAAATGAACCACGAATGACACGGACCTCACAAATAACATTAAGAATAAGAATAAAGTGAAGGAAGCCGAGTTGCCGAAACGTCGATTCGTCTCCTTGAATGGGTGCGAATCAGCTCGACAAACCGACGGCTCGGCGTATTGAAGCGACCCCCGGGATTTGCCGAAACAGGCGTAAAATTCGTGCACGGGTAAAAAACAGAGCTCATCCCTTCAGATCTTCCAGGAAAGCTTCGCGGTCCCGGGGCTGAGCGAAAATCCCCGGCAGGGGCAGCCAGGTATGGGTCAGTTCCCGCCATTTTAGATACTGCGGGTATTTGGATGCGGTAATGGATTCCGTCAGTTGGGTGCTTCCGCTAAAGAGCAGGATCAGCACCAGAACGCCCGCCGCGCTCCAGTGCAGGGTCCCGGTGGCGTTCATTGCATAAAAAGCGACCACCACCCACTGGGCGATCTCGAAAAAGTAATTGGGGTGCCGGGAATATTTCCAGAGGCCGAAGGTGTTGAAACCCAGTTGATACCGGGGATCACCGGCATGTTCCGGCTGCCGCTTTTCCGTCTGGAATATGTATTGCTGGTTGTCCGAAAGGGTCTCGCCGATCAGAAAGCACAGATGCAGGGCGAACAGCAGAAGGTCCGCGGGATTCAGCGGGGCGGGGTTCTGCCGGACGACGTACAGCGGAAGAGTGATGGCAAAGATCAGCGCGAGCTGAAAGACGCAGATAAAGAAAAAATTGAATATCTCGAAGAAGAAACGGTTCCCGATCTTTTTCCGCATAACCTCCCAGCGGTAATCCTCGCCGGTAAATCCTTTTTTCCGGGAGAACGCATACCCTCCGCGGCGTGCGAAATTCAGCGTCAGACGGATGCCCCAGACAATGACCAGTACGGAAGCAAAGACCAGCCGGGTGTTGTGGGTGTGTCCGTACATCCAGATCAGGGCATAAACGGGCGGAAGGACCGACCAGAGCCGGTCGACCGTTGAATAATTCCGTGTGAACAGACCGTAGAAAAAAGAGATGATGACCGAAGCGCCCAGCATAACGACCGTGATCTCAAATGCGTTCATGTGCTTCCTCCCTGTCCTGTGTTATGAATATTTCAAAGATGAAATATAGAAAAAAAATTTTAAATTGAAAAAGAAAAAGTCCCGGTTGCGGACAGGATATACCGGATTACCTTTTAGACAGGATCACTGGATATACCGGATTACCTTTTAGACAGGATCACTGGATATACCGGATTACCTTTTAGACGGGATCACTGGATATACCGGATTGCCCTTTAGACAGGATCACATGATATACCGGA
>JAGYLW010000119.1 GCA_018400915.1 Fidelibacterota bacterium | reverse complement strand
CACGGATCCTTTATTATCCACGAATTACACGAAGATTCTATCCACGAATTACACAGCCTGCCCCGGCGAACGCCGGGGAATTAACACGGATTTTTATAAGGCCTGGCGTTCAATGCAAGATGTTTGTTACGTGTACCGGAAATATTTCATGACAGCTTGAAAGACACATTATTTTTCATCCTGCCTGTTATTAAAAACAATATTTGAAATACGGCTACTGACCACAGCATTATTTGTGTAATTCGTGAAATTCGTGGATAAGCTTTTTGTGATATTCGTGGTCAGTAAAATTCTTTCAATTTCCCTTTCATTTTGGTTTGAAGTCAGAGAATTTTTGATTAAGTTCACCGCGTAGAATTCGTTAGATATTTACATATATCCGGGACAGTTCAGAGGCGGAGCAAATAAAGGTGTCGCACCGAAGCCGGGGGTTTTTTTGTCCGGCCGGTGAACCTGCATCGAACGGCCGGAGAAGTTATGCTGCTTGTTGCACAAACGGGGAATCCTATGAAGCAGGATATTATTATCATCGTCGCCATGACACGCAGAGGGGTCATCGGGAATGGCAATGCGCTCCCCTGGCACCTGCCGGAGGACCTCCGCCATTTCAAGCGGGAAACCCGGGGGAACACGGTCGTGATGGGTGAGAATACCTACCGGTCCATCGGGAAACCCCTGCCGGAACGGAACAATATTGTGATCAGTCCCGACCGGAGATCCGGCGGCGGCATCACCGTCTGCCGGGACCTGCCCACCGCCCTGGGTACCGCACAGTCCTTCGGAAAGAAGATCTTCATTATCGGAGGCGCCTATACCTATGAGAAGGCCCTCCCCTATGCGGATTACCTCTACATTTCCCACATCAAAAAGGATTATGAGGGGAATGTGTATTTCCCGGAATTCGATCCGGACCGCTGGGAAGTCATTTCGTCGGAAGAATACGACGATTTTTGTTTTAAAAAATATAAACGCAGATAAACGGAGGTTTGTCATGGACTTAACATTTTATCAGGATCTGGGGATCCGGGAAGAGAACAGCGGCTGTTCCACCGGACAGAAATGGATCACTTCCAAAAAAAGCAAGGTGCTCGATATCCGCACGCCGATCGACGGCAGCCATATCGCCAGCGTGCATACCTGCATGCAGAATGACTACAACGAAGTACGGAAACAGGCACAGCGCGCTTTTGAGGTCTGGCGGAACATCCCCGCGCCAAAACGCGGCGAGATCGTCCGTCAGATCGGCCTGAGGCTCCGCGAGAACAAGGAAAAGCTCGGGAAACTGGTGACCCTGGAAATGGGGAAATCCCTGCAGGAGGGCTACGGGGAAGTCCAGGAGATGATCGACATCTGTGATTTTGCCGTCGGACTCTCACGCCAGCTGTACGGTTATACCATGAAATCCGAGCGTCCCGAACACCGGATGTACGACCAGTACCATCCCGTCGGCATTGTCGGCATTATCACCTCCTTCAATTTCCCGATCGCGGTGTACGGGTGGAACGCCATGATCGCGGCGGTCTGCGGGGACGTTTCCATATGGAAACCTTCCTCGAAAGTTCCCCTGACAGCGATCGCCACCCAGAAGATCATTGCGCAGGTCCTGAAGGACAACGACCTTCCGGAAGGGATCTTCAGCCTCGTTATCGGCAGCGGCCGTGAGGTGGGAGAAACAATGCTGGAAGACAAGGAGGTCGGGCTGATCTCCATCACCGGTTCCGTCCGGGTCGGCCGTCACGCCAACGAGGTGGTCTCGCGCCGCTTCGGCAAAGTGATCTGCGAACTCGGGGGGAACAACGCCATCATCGTCAGCGATAAAGCCGACCTTCAGCTTGCCGTCCCCGCCATTGTTTTCGGCGCCGTGGGCACCGCGGGACAGCGCTGCACCTCCACACGCCGTGTCATTATCCACGAGGATGTCTACGACACCGTGAAAAAGTCACTGGTCAGGGCCTACAAGTCCCTGAAGATCGGGACCCCCCTGGATGAAAAGAACCACGTCGGTCCCCTGATCGATGCCGATGCGGTCCGGCAGTTCGAGGACGCCATCCGGCAGGCCAGGGAAAACGGCGGTAATGTGATCTACGGCGGCCAGGTGCTTAAAGGGAAACACTATCCTTCGGACAATTACGTCCGTCCCTGCATCATCGAGGCGGATAACGCCATGCCCATCGTTCAGGAGGAAACCTTTGCTCCGGTCCTTTACCTGATAAAGTATTCCGGCGACGTGGAGAACGCGATCAGGATCCAGAACGACGTGCGCCAGGGCCTTGCTTCGGCCATCTTCACCCGCGACATGCGGGAATCGGAGATTTTCCTCTCCTGCCGGGGCTCGGACTGCGGCATCGCAAACGTGAATATCGGCACCTCCGGGGCCGAGATCGGCGGCGCCTTCGGCGGCGAGAAAGAGACCGGCGGCGGCCGTGAATCGGGATCCGATGCCTGGAAAGCCTATATGCGGCGACAAACGAACACGATTAACTGGAGCAAGGGAATGCCGCTGGCTCAGGGGATCAAATTCAACATATAATACAGCCGGTGACAGACCGTCACCGGAGAAAAAGGAGTGCATATGGTTAAAGCAACGGATGTCAAGAAGGTCTTATCAAAACACATGTTAACGGACGGCTTTGACGTTATCGTCGATCTCGACAGATCAAAGGGTTCCTGGCTGGTCGATAAGCGCAACAGTGACAAATATCTTGATTTTTTCTCGATGTTCGCATCACTTTCCGTCGGGTTCAATCATCCCTACCTTGCATCAAAGCAAAAGGTCCTGGGAAGGATCGCCGTCAACAAGCCCACGAATTCCGATATTTATACCGAAGAGATGGCCGAATTCCTCGAAACCTTTTCACGGGTCGGGATCCCCGACTATCTCCCGCATGCCTTTTTTGTCGCCGGCGGCGGCCTGGCAGTGGAAAACGCCCTGAAGACCGCTTTCGACTGGAAAGTCCGTAAAAATTTCGAACACGGCGAAAAGGTAGAGACCGGGCACAAGGTGCTGCATTTCAAACAGGCCTTTCACGGACGCACCGGGTACACGCTCAGCCTGACCAACACTTCCGATCCGCGCAAGACCCAGTATTTTCCGAAATTCGACTGGCCGAGGGTCAGCAACCCGAAACTCCGTTTCCCGCTTGACAAATACGCGGATGAAAACAAGGCACGCGAGGAAAAGGCCGTTGATGAGATCAATGCCATCGTTGCGAAAGAAGCAAAGGAGATCGCCTGCATTATCATCGAGCCGATACAGGGTGAAGGCGGCGACAACCATTTCAGCAAATCTTTTTTCCAGACCCTGCGGAAAATCTGTGATGACCATGAGATCCTGCTCGTTTTTGATGAAGTCCAGAGCGGCGTCGGCCTCACGGGCAAATTCTGGGCGCATCAGAACTACGACGTCAAGCCCGATATCATCAGCTTCGGGAAAAAATCCCAGATCTGCGGCATCCTGGCAGGCCCGCGCATTGACGAGGTCAGGGACAACGTCTTTGTGGAATCCAGCCGCCTGAACTCGACCTGGGGCGGAAATCTTGTCGACATGGTACGCTTCAAGTACATACTTGAGATCATCGAAAAAGAGGATCTTGTCGGCAACGCCCGAAAAATGGGGAGCGTTCTGCTCAATGAACTCACCGATATCGGAGATTCCTATCCGGAGCTCATTTCCAATGTCCGCGGACAGGGGCTGATGTGCGCCTTTGACCTTCCCGATGGCGGCAAGCGCGACACATTCCTTTCGAAAATGTGGGAGAACAAGGTCATGATCCTGCCCAGCGGCGATCAGTCCATCCGTTTCCGCCCGCATCTGAACATCAGTAAAGAGGAGATCCGCACGGGAACCGGCATCATACGGAAGGTCCTGGAAGCAATGTGATGCGGTCCTGACGCAGATATTTCCGGACCGCCGGGTCTCCGGGGACAGGGGCTGCCGGGTACCGGACTGTGAATAATTCAACCCCGTCCCGTCATCCGGCGGACGGGGTTGTTTTGATATTGGTATCTCGTTGTTCCCGGCACTTCGTACCGGGCTATCAACCTTCAACCCCTCTACAAATTCGGGGTTGCGGGATATCGGATGTTATGACGCA
>JAGYLW010000118.1 GCA_018400915.1 Fidelibacterota bacterium | reverse complement strand
ACCCCGATCCGCAGCCGAGGGAGCGTGACTATTCCTATGTCGGGAGCTTTTATGCCTTTGCCATCTGGATCGGCCTCGGCGCGGCGGCGATCATGGATTTTGTGAACCGGTGGATCAAAAAGAAAAAACTGCGGCGGTCCGTACTGGCGCTGACCTCCGTGGTCCTTCTGCTCGCCCTTCCGGTCAATATGCTGCACGCCAATTACCGCAGCCATGACCGCTGGGGCAATTATGTGGCTTCCGATTATGCCTACAATCTGCTGAATTCCTGTGAGGAGGGAGCCATCCTCTTCACCAACGGCGACAACGACACCTTTCCCCTCTGGTATAAACAGGAAGTGGAGGAGTTCCGCAGGGATGTAAAGGTGGTGAACCTGAGCCTGCTGAACACCCCCTGGTATATCAAGCAGCTGAAGAATATCGAACCGGAACTGCCGCTGCGCTGGAGTGAGGAGCAGATCGAGATGATACGCCCGGTTCCCTGGGAGGAACAGGAGATCAGTATTGCGGGCCTGACGACCACGGTAAAACCCACTTACGGGGGCCGGTACCTGCGCGTCCAGGACCTGATGGTACTTGAGCTCATTAAGATCGCCGACTGGGAGATCCCCGTCTATTTTGCCGCTACCGTGTCCTCTTCGTCGCGGCTGGGGCTTGAAGACTATCTTTCCATGGAAGGCCAGGTGCTTCGCCTGTATCCCGAAAAAGTGGATAAGGTCGATGAAGAAAAGATCTATGAGAACTTCACGTCAAACTACCAGTTCCGGAACCTGAATAACGAAAGGGTCTACTTTAACCCCAATACCCAGCGGCTGATGCAGAACTACCGGACGGCGGCGCTGCAGGGGGCCATGAAATTTATCGACAACGGCAAACCTGAAAAAGCGGAATCGCTGCTGAATGCGCTGGACAAGGCGATTCCCGAGGATATCATCCCGCAGTACCATCCCGAATTAAGCCTGCAGACCGGACGGCTGTATCATCAGCTGGGCGATACGACGGAATATGTCGACCGTATCAGTGCCGTTATGGAACGGGGTCAGCTGGACGAAAGGACCATGATGATCATTGCCCAGGAACTGATATATACCTTGGAAGCATACGACAAGGCGGAAGAGATCCTGCTTCCCATGTACCGGGAGAATCCCAATAACAACTGGGTGGCCGGAAGTCTCGTCCGGGTCTACCGCGAACGGGAGGAATACAGCAAGGCGCTCAATATCCTGGACCGCTGGCTCCGTGTTGCACCCAATGATCAGCAGGCGCAGTCACTGAAAACGCAGATCGAACGATTGGCGAATGAATGATATATGCCTGCCGGGAGAAACCGAAGCTCCGCGTGAAGGAGAAGGTGGCTGTTGTCCTGCTCAGCTACAACAGCCGCAGCTACCTCGAACGTTTTCTTCCCTTTGTCCTGAAGACCGCCTGTCCCGGTTACCGGCTTGTGATCGTTGACAATGCCTCCACGGATGACACACTGCAATTTTTAGCAAAGCATTATCCGCAGATCGATGTCCTGCATATCGCGAAGAACCGGGGATTCACCAACGGATTTGTGGAATCGCTTCCCTGTATCGGGGCGGAATATTATGCCCTGCTCACCTCCGATGTCGAGGTGCCGCCGGACTGGCTTGACCCGCTGGTCCGCGAGATGGAGCAGGACCCCTCTTTGGGGGCCTGCCAGCCGAAGATCAGAGCGTATCACGACCGCCGTTTCTTTGAATATGCGGGCGCCTGCGGCGGTCTCATCGACCGCTTCGGATATCCGTTCTGCCGCGGCAGGATCTTTGACAGGGTGGAGAAGGACGAAGGACAGTACGAGGATGTCCGGGATGTGTTCTGGGCCAGCGGCGCGGTCTTTTTGCTGCGGGCGGAGGCCTATCACAAGGTCGGCGGTTTTGACAATGATTTTTTCGCCCATATGGAGGAGATCGATCTTTGCTGGAGGATGCAGAGCGCGGGATACGGGATCCGGGCGGTCCCGCAGTCCGAAGTGTATCATGTGGGCGGCAGCGTGATCCTCTACGGAAGCACGGAGAAGGTATACCACAATTACCGCAACAACCTCATCATGCTGACCAAGAACCTGCCTGCCGGACGGCTGTGCTGGATGCTTCCCTGGCGTATGCTGCTGGACCTGGTCTCCTGCCTGCAGCTTCTGCTCAGCGGGCATCCGAAGGATTGCGGGGCAGTCCTGAAGGCGCACCGGCATTTTCTGAGGGCCTTCGGTAAACACCGTCGCAAGCGCAGGCATATTGTCAGGAAAGTGCCTTACCGCAAATTACAGGGCATCTATCGTAAAAGCATTGTATTCCAGTTCTTTGTCAGGGGCAGAAAAACCTATTCGGAACTTCCCGGTATCGACTTACCGGGGAAGAGGAGGAACAGCGTATGAAAGTCGTGATCTTTGCCGGCGGAAAAGGAAGCCGGATATCGGAAGAATCCGTTTTGCGTCCCAAGCCGATGATCGAGATCGGGGGGAGGCCCATTTTGTGGCACATTATGAAACACTACGCCGCTTACGGGCACAGGGAATTCGTGATCTGCCTGGGATACAAGGGAGAGATGATCAAGGAGTATTTTCTGAATTATTTTTCCTATAATTCCGATCTTACCATCGACCTGAAAGGGAACAAAGTAAAAGTCAGGGACAGCGCCTGCGAGGAATTCACGGTGACGCTCGTGGATACCGGCCTGGAGACCATGACGGCGGGACGCCTGAAGCGGGTGCGGAAATACGTCGGCGATGAGACCTTTATGCTGACCTACGGGGACGGGGTCTCGGATATTGACATCAATGCGCTGGCCGGATTCCATGACAAGAAAAAGTGCCTGGCCACCATGACCGGCATTCAGCCGCAGAGCCGTTTCGGCATACTGGATATTGACGACAATGACATCGTCAGGAAATTCCAGGAAAAGCCGAAGCACGAGGATGTCTGGATCAACGGCGGTTTTTTTGTGCTTGAGCCCGGGGTTTTCGACCATCTGCACGGGGACGCCGACAGCGTCATGTGGGAGCGCCAGCCCCTGGAAGATATTTGCAAAGCGGGGGAGCTTGCCGTGTACCGGCACTACGGCTTCTGGAAATGCATGGATACCATGCGGGATAAGATCGAACTGAACACGCTATGGGAAAAGGACCCGAAATGGAAGAACTGGGAATAATGGAGGACCTGCGGGCTTTCTACCGCGGGAAACGGATCTTCCTTACCGGCCACACCGGATTCAAGGGCAGCTGGATGCTTCTGCTGCTGCGCGAACTCGGTGCGGAGGTGAGCGGGTACGCTTTGGAGCCGGCGCGTCCGAACGATTTGTATCACCTCATCGACGGTGACACGCTCTGTGATTCGCGGATCGCGGATATCCGGGACAGCGGCACGTTGCGGCAGGCCGTCGAAAAGGCGCAGCCGGACCTGATCTTCCATTTTGCCGCCCAGGCCCTCGTCCGGGAATCCTACCGTATTCCGCAGGAGACCTTCGACACCAATGTCATGGGCAGTGTTCATGTCCTTGAAGCGCTCCGCGAACTGGAAAAACCCTGTACGGCGGTCATGATCACCACCGACAAGGTCTATGAGAACATGGAAAGGGAGTTCCATTACAAAGAAAGCGACCGTCTGGGCGGTTTCGATCCCTACAGTTCCAGCAAGGCGGCGGCGGAGATCGCCATCGCCTCGTATCAGAAGGCGTTCTTCAGTCCGGAGCGTTTTAATACGCACCACAAGGCGCTGGCCGCGGCCCGCGGCGGGAACGTCATCGGCGGCGGAGACCGCGCGGCAGACCGCATTATTCCGGACCTTGTCCGCTCGATCGAAAAGAACGGGGAGCTGAAGGTGCGCAATCCGGGCGCCGTCCGTCCCTGGCAGCATGTGCTTGAACTGCTGTACGGATATCTGCTTCTGGGCGCAAAGCTGCAGGGAGATCCGGGGACCTTTCAGGGCGCCTTCAACTTCGGCCCCGAAAGGGGCGACGAGATGACCGTGGAGGAACTGGTAAAGCACGCCATCCGTATCTACGGCAAGGGAAAGTACGCGCACCGGAAAGACCCCGAAAAGCTGCATGAGGCGGGGATCCTGCGGCTGGACATTGAAAAAGCGAAGCGCCTGCT
>JAGYLW010000117.1 GCA_018400915.1 Fidelibacterota bacterium | reverse complement strand
GGGTGAGGCGGTATCGGAAAAATACATATGAAATACTTGAATTTAGTAGATTTGAATCTTATGTTTATAAGCAAACGAAAATTTCAGAACAACGGAGACATGCATGAAAGCCAAATGCTTACACGGCCATTTTCTTCCGTCGGGCCGGGAAGGATACATCCAATGAAAGTCGGCATCAGTTCCTGCCTTCTGGGCAATGAGGTGCGTTACGACGGCCAGCACAAGCTTAGCCGTTTCCTGCGGGATGAACTGGGGAAATATGTGGAGTGGTATCCCGTTTGTCCCGAAGTGGAATGCGGCCTGCCCATCCCCCGCGAAGCCATGCGCCTGGTGGGCGACGATCCCCGGCGGCCGCGGCTTTTGACCGTGAACAGCAAGCGGGATCTGACGCAGAAAATGGAAAAATTCGTGGAAAAGCGCCTCGACCAGCTTGAAGGGGAGGACCTGCGCGGTTTTGTCTTCAAGGCAAAGTCGCCGACCTCCGGAATGGGCGGGGTAAAGATCTATACCGAAGAGGGCATGCCCTCTCGCCGCGGCTCGGGGATTTTTGCCCGCGAATTCATGAAACGCTTCCCGTATCTTCCGGTGGAGGACGAGGGACGCCTGCACGATGCCGGCATCCGTGAGAATTTCATCGAACGGCTCTATGTCTGCGGGCGCTGGAAAACCTTCCTTGAAAAGGACGGCAGCGTCGCCGGGCTCATGAAATTCCATGCTGCGCATAAATACCTGCTGATGGCCCACGCCCCCGATATCCTCCGGCAGATGGGCAGGATCGTCGCCGGGACGGAGAAACACACCCTGCAGAACGCCCTTTCCGAATACGGAGAACTGCTGGCCGGCGCCATGAAACGCAGGGCGACGGTAAAAAAGCATGTCAACGTCCTCCAGCACATCATGGGGTATTTCAAAAAGCAGCTGACGCAGGATGAAAAACAGGAACTTCTGGAGGTCATCAATAAATATGCCGGCGGATACGTTCCCCTCATCGTTCCGGTCGTGCTCCTGCAGCATTATATTCGAAAATACGACGAAACCTATCTCAAAGGCCAGCATTACCTGCAGCCGCATCCGGACGAATTGAAGCTCAGGAATCATGTATAGCGGGGATCCGGCGATAAAAGGCGGAATCCCGGTAGCAGGTGCGTTTTCCATTGTCATGTACTGATCATGCGGAGAATAAAACAGGCTGATAATGAAAGATTATTGTAACAAATGAACAATGACATCATTGAAAAAATGAAAAGCATAAAAGGGGATATCCGATGAAAACAGTAATACTGGCTGCCATTTGCGGACTGATACTTTCGGGCGGCTGCTCCGCCGATCATCGCTCCCGGGAAACAGATCGGCAGAAGCTCGGCTTTAAAGGAGAAGTACGGTCTGTCCGGGAAGTTACCTACAATGCGGTGGATGATTTCGGAGAAGCGGTGAAGGGTACAAGGAGAAGCGGCCGGCATATCGTGTTTGATGAAAACGGCAATATCAGCAAAATAACACACTACGGCGCGGACGGGGATCCGGAAGAAAAACGGACGTTCGAATATGACGGTAAAGGAAACCTGACTGCAACCAACATCGACGCTCCGGACGGCAGCCCGATGCAGAAACGGGTATTTCACTATGATGAACAGGGAAGACAGACCGAAGAAGAGCAGTACGGTCCCGGCGGCAGTCTGAAGGAGCGCTGGAAATACCGGCATGACGATGACGGCAATCTGATCGAAGCAAACCGCTTCGGTCCTGCCGGCAACCTGAACAAAAAGCGCACGTTTCAATATGACGATAAGGGGAACCGGATTCAGGCGGTCAAGTACGGTCCTGACGGCAATATTGCTGAAAAGCGGACGTTCCGGTACAATTATAAGGACAAGCTGACCGAAGAGAATGTTTTCGACCCCGGCGGTGATATCATCGAAAAATGGCTGTTCAAATATAACTACAAAGATCACCGGGTGGAAGAAAAAAAGTACGGCCCTGATGACGATGAACCTGTTGAGAACCGTTTGTTCGCGTATGATGAGCACGGCAATGTCGTTGAAGAGAAACGGTATGGTGCCGGCGGTGCGCTGAAAAAGCGCTGGTCTCACCGCTACCGGTTTGACGCAAAAGGGAACATGATCTATCATGTAAAATATGAAGACGGGGAGCCGGTCTCCATCATCGAACGTGAGATCGAATATGATGACTGATCCCCGTGCTGCCTGAGGCCGAAATTTGCCACGAACCTGATCACAAAGAAGATGAAATCCCTGCCGGACTAGTGCGCAGGATCGAAAATAAGGAAGGTTTACGTCAGGGACCCTGCACTGAAGCAAAACCGGCCCCGGGATGGACGCACAGGAAGAACGGTCATTATTCGGGCACAACGGGCGTATCCGGAACATTGCGGAGGCCCCGGATGAAGACCGGATAGGACGCTTTTTCATACTCGGCGACATTATCAACAGTGTTCCAGGCATCCCATTGCAGTCGCCCGGTGACGATACGTTCCTGGCCGTAGAGAACGGTCAGACTGATCCCGTCCGAGACAGCGACCTCACGCACGGGTGTGTCCCGCCTGTCGTCCATGACCTCTTTCTGTGAGGGGTCCGTGAACTGCAACAGTGTCCAGGGTATTCGCAGGAAGATCCTGTTATCCTCAATGCGCACAGCGTCAAGCGAACTGGTTGTGTCTCCGGGAAGCAAGGTCCGCAGTTTCCCGATCTCCTGGTAGCTCCATTCGTAGAAGTTATTTTTCCAGCGGATCAGACGCCATGGTGCGCCGTCCGTGGGCACGGAATGATAAAGCTGCGAAAGATCCAATATATTATGCCAGATACCAAAGAGATCATAGGCTTCCGTAACGAAGATCGGTGAATGCGCTGATCTGTTGACCGCCAGCAGGAATTCCGCGCGGTTGCTGACCACGGCGTCGTTCAGCATGACGGATTCTCCCAGGTCCGGCCGGTAGGTATCGAACGCGATCCATATCGTATCATTTTCCGGCAGTGAGTTTTTGAGATGTATACTGACATAGAAATACGCATTGTCCATATCCGTTTTCACGCTTTCCAGCTCCTCTTCTCCCCGGGATACCGGCCACCGGGTAAATGATGGTTCAGGCTCCCTGAAGCCCAGCAGGCCGAAATTTTGCTCGGGCGCAGTTACATTTTGCCAGAAAGGGCGCCGTTCGGCAGTGCTCCCGAAAGGTTCGGTGATCCAGGTGTTTTTGAACCACTCATCGATCCACGCAAAAAGGAGGCCCCCTGAACATCCGCTGTCATGGATATTATTCAGCAGGCGCACATTGTGTTTCCCCTGCTCCCGCTCACTGTGTCCGCCGTGATCCATCCCGCTGAAGGAAAAATGTGCGTTACCCCAGCTTGACGGTACGCCGAACTCGGCGATCAGAAGAGGGATATCCCCGTAATGTGTCCTCAGATCGTGTAGATATCCCAGATAGGAATTGGGGCCGTAAGCGTCGGAATAGGTCTGGTAAACAGGATCTTCGCTGATAAAATCAGGGTAATAGGGATAGGCATGGTAACTCATGAAAAACCCCGCCGGTGCATGATGCCGTTCGATGCCCGCCAGGTCCATGGTCGCGATGTCTTCTTCGGTTCTTTCGGGGTCTTCCGTGGGGTGGGTCAGGGGATCAAGCGTAGGCCAGCTGCTGACGCTGACAGGCCGCTGGATATGATAATTCCCGGATTCATAGCTTATCAGGTGATCAAGACGTTCTGTCATCCATGTATCGACAGGCAGGGCCTGATGAATGCTCAAATGTTCCCCCTCATACTCCGTACGGTCCGGGTAAAGCTCTTCGAGCATGAGGACTTCATGCGGGTGGATCTCCCGGCCGATGATATACCCCATCAGCCACGGACTGATGTCCTTTGTATAATCGCCATAAGCCCTGCCGTATCGATGTTCAATTGTCCGGTTCCCGTGCATGCAGTCGATGATCTCTTCGATGTCGTCATCAAACTTTTGGGTTTGTGCACTTATCAGGTCGTTTTCGTAGACCTCGTCAAGCCATACGCCCTGGATGAGGAACAGGGCGTTTTCGGGGTGTTCAAGATTATAATGGTACAGTTCCTCATAAAAACGGGGATAATGCAGGGTATAGGTACGGATGTATTTCAGTCCCG
>JAGYLW010000116.1 GCA_018400915.1 Fidelibacterota bacterium | reverse complement strand
ATTCAACAACAAATTAACAAATTAACAGATTAACAAATTAACAATTTAACGACTCAACTCTCATCCGTTCCTTCGTCTCAATTTTCCCGCGCGTGAATATTTTTCATACCGAGGACCCGGCGTTTCGAGCATCCGCATATCCTTCATCTTCCTCACACATATGTCTAAAATATATGCCATAATGGCAAATAGGTCTTGATAATCCATGATTTTATGAATATTATTGAACATGAGAAATATTGAAGAACAATATAATATTATCGGGAATTCCGATGAGATCAAGCAGGTTATCCGTACCGTGGAGCAGGTTGCCCCCTCGGACATCAGCATCCTGATATACGGAGAGAGCGGGGTCGGCAAGGAACTGGTCGCAAAAGCGCTCCATAAGCTATCCCTGCGCAAGCACGGTCCCTATGTGATCGTCAATTGCGGTGCGATACCCTCCGGCACGATCGAATCCGAGCTTTTCGGTCATAAAAAGGGTTCCTTCACCGGTTCGGTTGAGGACCGGAAAGGCTTTTTTGAAACGGCGCACAAGGGTACGATCCTGCTGGATGAGATCGGAGAACTGCCAGCGGAAACACAGGTGAAGCTTCTCCGCACGCTCGAGCAGGGCGAGATCACCCGGGTGGGTGAAAGTATCAGCAGAAAGGTGGACGTACGTGTTATCGCCGCAACGAACCGCGAGCTGTCCAAAGAGGTCAATGCCGGACGGTTCCGGCAGGACCTTTATTTCCGGCTGAAGACGATCATGATCCGTATCCCGCCGCTCCGTGAACGCCGGGAGGATATTCCCATGCTCGCCGAACATTTCATGATGCGCTATGCCGACGAACACAATATTTCCTACAAACCCATTACTCCCCAGGCGATGAACCTGCTGACGAAAGCTTCCTGGGAGGGGAACGTCCGTGAGCTTAAGAATTTTGTCGAGTCGGTATTTGTGCTGGAAGACGGCAAGATGATCGGGCCGGAAACCGTATCGAAACATCTGGGGAACATTGAGGAACGCAGTTACGACACCCGTTTCCCGGTGAAGGTGAACAAGGAGACCGATCAGGTAGAACGCGAACTGATCCTCCGGCAGCTTTTTCACATCCGCCAGGATGTTGAGGATATCAAGGAAAAATTGTCTTCCATCGATGAAAAAGATATCGTGACAATGAACAAAATGAAGGATATTTCCCGTTACATTCAGCAATCGGACACACATGACATTGAACTTGAGAATGAAGCGGAAGACAGGACCATGGAGGAGATCGAACGGGACATCATTGCAAAAACCCTTGAAAAATATTACGGGTCCAAACGCAAGACCGCCCGCGCACTGGGGATGAGCGAACGCACACTGTACCGGAAGATCAAGGAATACGGTTTGAACAACCGTGTTTAGTGAGGCCGGTAAGGGAAAAACGTTCGGATTTACAGAAAGAGGTGAACATGGAGTGTAAAAAAGCGGAGAATCTCCAAAACTGCAACTGTACATATTCCTGCGGGAGAAAAGGTATATGCTGCGAATGTATTGAATACCATCGCCGGAAACGTCAGCTCCCGGCATGCTTTTTTTCAGATGAAACGGAAAAGACCTATAACCGTTCCTATGAATATTTTGCGGAACTTGTAAACGCCGGAGAGGTCTGATGATCATTGTTTATACCGGGAACGGAAAAGGGAAGACCAGCGCCGCACTGGGAACGGTCTTACGTGCTTCGGGCTACATTAAGAGAAGCGGTATCATCCAGTTTGTCAAGGACGGTACACAGTACGGAGAACATCACGCCGTACGGCATTATCTGAATGATGTTGTGGATATGTTCCAGGCGGGCATCGGCTTCCATGATGTGCCCGGTGACGATCAGGAGGAGATCGATCATGAAAAGGCCGTCCGCGAAGCCATGGAACTGGCGTACCGCATTCTGGAGTCGGAAAAATACGACCTGCTGGTCCTTGATGAGATCCTGACGGCGGCGATGGCCGGCCTGGTCGGCAAAGAAGCCATCCTGAAACTGGTCCGCACCGTTCCGGATGATGTGCACTGCATCCTTACCGGAAGGGGAGCGGAAAGGGATATTATCGAATATGCGGATCTGGTGACCGAAATGCAGGAGGTCAAGCATCCGTTCCAGAAGCACAAGAACCTTACGGAAGGGATCGATTATTAACATGACGTATTATGAAAAAGGGGTTGAAAAATATCAGCCCGAGCAGCAGGATCCTGTCACCGCCCGGAAGATCGAAGCACTGAAGGGAGCGCTCAAAGATGAGCTCGTCATTCTCGGTCACCATTACCAGCGCGACAACGTGATCCGTTATGCCGATATCCGCGGTGATTCGCTTATCCTGAGCCGCAAGGCCGCCGAAATGAAAAAAAAGCATGTCGTGTTCTGCGGAGTGTATTTCATGGCGGAGTGCGCGGATATCCTTTCCGCGGAGGATCAAAAAGTCTATTTGCCCGACCTGCAGGCCGGATGTTCCATGGCGGACATGGCGGACCGGGAAGCGGTCGAAGCCGCCTGGGAGCATCTCACCTCGCTGAGCGATGCAACGATCATCCCGGTAACCTATATCAACTCCAGCGCAGATATCAAAGCCTTTGTCGGGAAGCACGGCGGTATTGTCTGTACCAGCTCCAATGCGCCAAAGATATTCGACTGGGCCATGGAAAAGGGCGACAAGATCCTTTTTTTTCCCGACCGCTATCTCGGCTTGAACACGGCATTATCCAAGGGTATATCCCGTGAGGAGATCAGGATACTGGACACCCTACCGGACCGCTCCGGAATAAAGAAAGCACGTGTGTTCTTATGGAACGGCTATTGCAGCGTGCATAAATATTTTGAGGCCGAACATGTACATGCTCTCCGGGAACGCTTTCCCGATATCAGGATCGTGGTCCACGGGGAATGCAAAGACGAGGTCGTTCGGGAATCGGATCATTTCGGCAGCACGTCGACGATCATTGACCTTATTTCCGCATCCCCGAAGGGCAGTACCTGGGGAGTGGGTACGGAGGAACATCTCGTCAGACGCTTGCAGCGGCAATATCCCGATAAAACGGTTATGTCCCTCTCCGAACCCGGCTTCCAGTGCGCCACCATGAGCATGATCACCCCCGGAAGCCTTCTTCAGGTACTGGAGGAGATCCGTGCAGGCAGGAACGACCACCGGATCCGCGTGCAAAATGAAATAAAATCCTATGCGAAAACCGCATTAATTCGTATGTTAACATTATGAAAAAACGCGTATTATTCTTTTCCGTTCTCATCACACTGCTCTTTTCGGGCTGCGCCACGAAATCCTATGTAAGGATGGAAAATCAGCGCTTGTATGAAGAGGCGGAAAAGGCCGACAGCCTTATCGTGCGGAAACTTGAAATGAGCAGGGAGACACAGCTGCAAAGGCAGGATTCTCTCTACACAGCGATCCGGAACGATAATGATTCCCTGTTCTTCGGCCTGCTGGATGATCTCCGTCAGAAAAACAGGGAGATCGATTCCCTGGAGCAAACCCTGCAACGGCAGTCCCGCTTTATTGACAGCCTGAAAGCGGATGTCGACACCCTGCAGAACCTGGAGACCCGTTTTAAGGACGCGGATTATTCCATTTTTGATTTTTCCCATATTAAAACGACGCTGGATTCGCTCATGATCAATCAGAAGCACCTTTCCCGTGAGCTGCAGTACATGATCAGGGACCTGAACCTGATCGAACGGAATATTATGGATATCATGAACTATTCCATCAATTCGCTGAAATCGCAGCTACAGGCCCAGGACATGATGATGAAAAGGTCCCTGTACGAGAACAATGCGAAAGCCTACAAGATGATCATGATCTACCTCATGGAAAATGCTTCTTCAGGACCGGAAAAGCTGATGGATTACATTGATTCCGTCTACGCGATGGGGGATGCGCTGGATACCGTGAACGTCCGGTACGGGTCATACTCCGGAACGGAGGAAGGGCCGGAAGTGTCCATAGATGAACCGGAAACCCCTGCTGAAGAGGCTGTGACCGACACAACCCCCGTTCCGCCGGATACCCTGCAACCCTGACCGGAAGAGGTTGAGTCGTTGAGGCGTTGAGTCGTTGAGACGAAGAGAAACATTGCACAGGTACCTTGCAGCCCCGAGTTTATCGAGGGGCTGAACATGAATAGCCCGGCGTGCAACGCTGGGACTGCG
>JAGYLW010000115.1 GCA_018400915.1 Fidelibacterota bacterium | reverse complement strand
GGGTAAATTCCTTTGAGGCGAAAATGCTCAGGGTCTGAAGCTTTTTCCCGTAATACGCATCCACCGGTGTGGTGATGATCATGTAGCGGTACGTTTCGCTGATCTTCACGCCGAGCGTCGGATCGGTGGCGAAAATATAGGGGCGTATATAAAGCGAGGAGCCCAGATGCGGCGGGGTGAATTCCTGATCCAGGGTCACCAGCCCGATAAGTTCTTTAAGCGCCTGTTTTTCATCGAACCGGGGGATCGCCATCCGTTCGGCCGAACGGTTCAGGCGGGCGATATTCTCTTCGGGACGGAAGAGGCGGACAATCCCGTCGGTACCGCGGAAGGCTTTCATTCCCTCGAAGATACTCTGACCGTAATGCAGGGTGATATTGGCGGGGCTTATGGGAAAATCCGCGTAGGGAATGATCTCGGATTCTTTCCACGTCCCGTCCCCGTATTGTTTCACAAGCATGTGATCGCTGTAATACTTGCCGAATCCCAGGTTGTCAAAATCCACTTGCGGAAGTTTGCTCTCGGCCCGTTTTACGACTTTCATATTCACCTCAATGGTTTAGTTTTTGATAGATCTCCTGAAAAACTTTTTCACAGTAGCCTTTGTCGGAGAGAAAATCCTTCCCGTCGGTATCGACGATCAGGACCGGCATCCCGCCGGTCTCCAGAAGCTCGTTGATCCAGCGGTCGTAATAGATATTCAGGCGGTGCAGGTACTCCGGGTCAATGTTCTGCTCATAATCCCTCCCGCGCTTTTTGATGCGCGATATCAGGGAGTCCGTGGAGGCCTTCAGATAAACGATCAGGTCCGGCGGACGGAGATAGGAGGTCATTTCCTTGAACAGTTCCTGATAATTTTCCCAGTCCCGGTCGTCCATTTTTTTCATGTCATGGATGCTGCGCGCAAAGATCCTGGCATCTTCATAAATCGTACGGTCCTGCACGATCGTGTTGGTAAGCTGCTGGATCTGTTTCTGCACCTGAAAACGTTTGGACAGGAAATAGATCTGAAGATTAAAGCTCCAGCGCAGCATGTCATGGTAAAAATCCTTTAAATAGGGATTATCCACGACAATTTCATAATGCGGGTCCCAGCCGAAACGCTTGCACAGCAGGTCCGTAAAAGTGGTTTTCCCGACGCCGATATTTCCTGCGATCCCGATAAAATGATGTTTCATATTAAGATATCGATCTTTCTGCGAAATGTAGCAAATTTAAACACCTTTTGCGAATAAAAAATCGTGCTTCATCCGCCGCCTGTCCCGGAAAGCTCTCCCGGGGATCTTTGTTGAACGGGCGAAGCAATAAGGGCTAGTCAAGCTGCTTTCTGAATTTCAGATATCCGGTGGCACGCCATATGACGACCAGCACCAGCGTATAGACAAGGATGGCGACGATGGAGATCCAGTAGCCGGTGAAGAGATCGTCCGTAAAGAACATCGTGGGGATATTCAGCAGGAAGAGCATAGGAAAAGCCAGGCCGATCGTGATCGCGGACCCGTAGATGGAGTCATCGGCAATGACGGTCTTGAAATTCGGGTCCATGACGCGTATCAGCGTCAATGAGGAATTGATCGTGCCGGTCATTTCGGCAAAGACCGAGACAAAGCGCTCAAAAGGATAATCGTCATAAGCACGGTAGGAGATCCAGTGGAGGACGAAGACCGTTCCCAGTCCGCCCAGTCCGGACATCAGCAATACGGGCAGCCAGTATTCGCTCAGGACCGGCAACGAGATCGCTGCGATGGCGGCAACCACGAGATAATCGATGGCCACACCGTTGAGACGGCTCATCAGGCCTTCGTCGATCATGTAGCTTTTCCCCATTTTATCCAGGATGTTCCGTACCAGCAGGGAGAGCAGGATCCCGATCATAAAGTGAAAGGACCAGAGCGTATTGGCGAGATCCGGCGGCAGCCATCCGGTGATCAGCCGGGTCAGTCCGTACGTCGCCAGATAGACCAGCCCGATCAGCGCCAGCTGAAAGGAAAGCGTATCGATGGCTTCCTGCGCCATGGTGAGTTTCCCTGCGCTTTCCTTCTTGTGATGTTCCTTGTGGATAATGCCGGTGCGGATATCGTGCGTGATCTCGTCCATGCTGCTGATCGTTTTTAATTTCCTTTTCCGGATGCCGTAGCGGATCAGGCCGATCCCCCCGAAGAACGCAAAAAGATAGCCGATCGCGGCAAAGGTAAGTCCCACCTGTCCGCCGCCTTCAAAGCCGTACTGTTCCCAGCCGTGGCCGATCGAATAGGCCAGTCCGGGACCCATTCCGTACCCCATGGTCAGCAGATAGCCGATGCCGGGGAAAAGGTCCGGCTTGACGGTGTAAATGAGTGCAAAAGCGACCAGGAGGCCGACCGTTGCCTGGAATACGTAGCTCATGATACAGGACATCGCCTTGCTGAAGGGCCCCTTGCCGAAATGCTTTTTCTCCCGGCGCAGTCCCATGGAGATAAAGGTGATCGCCAGCAGGTGATACACGTAGATACCGAGGCGGTCGCTGTCGAAGGGGATCACGCTCATGCTGGGAAGGCTGAGCGCGCGCCAGACGGCTCCCAGGATCTGCGGTCCCAGGATCAGCGCCATGAACCCGGCGATAATATTATTGGGGATGAGGAATTTGCGGAAAAAGGGGATATAGCGCCGGAACAGCGTTCCGACGACAAGGAAAAGGCTCAGGTAGGTAAAGTCGAGCACCACTTCCTTCAGGTCGAGCATGAGATTCCAGGGTGTCATTTTTTGCTCCTGTGTTAAAAAAATAAACACTTTTCCGATGTGTTAAGAATATAGATTTTCAGGAAGAAAAAACCAATGCTTTTCAAACGCCGGTAAAGCACATCAGCGGAAAAAACTTTTTATATGGGTTAAAATAGTATAAATTTGGCCAAACGCAGGAGAAATGCATGAAGAAGAAAGCCAGTTTACGTTACAACACCCCCTGGCGCCGCTCGGCAACGGCGATCTATAAAAAGTCCGTGGACGGCCGTTTGTACGGGACGTTTGAGGTGGAAATGGATGCAGCCCTCGACTATATCGAGCAACAGAAAGTAAAGGGGATCCGCATTACCGTCACCCAGATCGCCATGGCGGCGATCGGCCGGGCCATCGCCCTGGCCACTCCGGATGTGAACGCCTACATCTCCCGGGGAAAGATCTATGCCCGCGACCACGTCAGTTTGTATACCGCCGTCAACAAGGGGGGTAAGAACGAGATGGGCGGATTTGTTCTCCGGGATATCGAGCATAAAAGCATCTTTGATATCAGCAGGGAAATGGATGAGCGCGTGGAAAGATCGCGCGGGAAGGACTACGAAGAAGGGGCCGCCGCGAAGAAAAATCTACTGGCGGCGCTTCCCTGGCCAATCCGCAACTGGTTTTTTTCCCTGGTCCACTGGTGGCACATCACCATGGGCAACGAATTCAAGTCCATGAATATTTCCCATAAGGCCTTCGGGAGCGCCATGGTGACCAATATCGGTACGCATGACCTGCAGTACGGTTTTCCGGCGCTTCTTCCCATCGCCAACATTCCCCTCATTATCGCCATCGGGAAGATCGAGGAAAAACCGGTGGTGCGGGACGGTGAGATCGTCATCCGCAGGATCATGCCTGCCGCCGCAACGCTGGACCACCGGCTTTTTGACGGTGCGCAGGGCGGCATTCTGGCAACCGCGGTCCGCAGGTACCTTTCCGAACCGGAATGCCTTGAGGTTCCGGCCTCTGAAGCCGGGAAACAAAGCACGGACCGGTAATTCTCTAAAAACACAATGGTGAAAAACGTAACGGGCGGTCGCCTACTGCCGGCGGGATGCGCTTTTCTCAAAAAAATCCGGAAAAAAACGCAGGGCCAGCAGTGCGATCCCGATTCCGGCACAATTGGCGATCCAGTCGCCGAGATCTGCGGAACGTCCCGGAGAAAAAATCTGCAGCACTTCCGAGATCCCCGCATGCGCGAGTGCGATGACAAGGCTCCACCGCCGGTTGTAACCGCGCTTCCAGCCGCCTTCCCGAAAGCTGAACATCAGTCCCAGGGTAAGCAGGAAATACGAAAGCAGGTGCCATATCTTATCGGCGGAAAAGACTTTATGTTCCGGCATGCTTTCGCTGGGAAGCAACAGCACGATCAGCAGAACGGCGGCATACAGGGCGGTGCATAGAAAATAAAAGAAACTGCGGCGCTCCGGGTTCATGCAAGCACCTCGCCGGACTTCAGGACGGAGGGGAGGAATTCCAGAAGGGAAGAAGC
>JAGYLW010000114.1 GCA_018400915.1 Fidelibacterota bacterium | reverse complement strand
TGATCGGTTATGCCGTATTCCGCACATTTTGTGAGTTTTTCCGTCAGCCGGACCCGCAGCTCGGTTTTCTATTCGGATGGGTGACCATGGGGCAGCTGCTGAGCTTCTTTATGGTCCTTGCCGGCATCGCGCTTATCGTTTATCACCTGAAAGGGAAAAAGCAACATACTTTATAAATATTGATCTCGTCTAAAGGAGTAAGGCATGAAATTTTTAAAAGTTTTCAGCATCATTCTTGTGGTCCTGGTGGTCCTTTTTATTCTCATCGGCATTTTTCTTCCCAAAACAGCAAGCCTTGAACGGGACATCACCATACAGGCATCGTCGCGGGCTGTGACGGATAAGATCGTTGCCCTTTACGAGGACCATTTCTGGCCGATCTGGGAACGCGACGACACCACGTTGGTCTTCTATCCCCTGGAAAGCGGCAACGGCTACCGCTGGGAGGGCAACAAGGTCGCTCAGGGGAAATGTGAATATACGGTTGACCTTGACAACACCATCCGGGACAATATCCGTTTTCAGGGAAGGGATGTCGCCGCGACAACCTGGAGGCTCGAGGGCTCCTCACCCACGGAACTGCATGTGACCTTTACCGTGAAAGCCGGCGGCAATCTCGGAACCCGCTGGACCAATCTTTTTACCGAACCCCTGATCGGTACGGCGATCGACCAGATCCTGGACGGGATAAAAGAGGAGCTGGAGTCGGACGGACTGAAAGAAGGAACGCCGTAAACCCCTTAACATATTTTTCGGGAAACTCCCCATGCAGAAAAAAATATTTTTGTCCCGCCGCCTCCCCCGGGCGGGCATGGACTTGCTGAAAACGTCGGGTTTTCTGACGGATATTCACGAACATGACGATCCCCTCCCTCCGAAAGCCCTGCGGGAACGCGTCAAAGACGTCCACGGCATTATCTGCCTTCTGGATGACAGGATTGACAGATCGCTCATGGATGCCGCTCCGAAGCTGGAAGTCATCTCCAATTCGGCGGTGGGATTCAATAATATCGATATCGATCACGCAAGGTCCCGGAACATTGCCGTCTGCAATACCCCCGGCATCCTGACCGAAACCACGGCCGAACTCGCCTGGGCCCTGCTTTTTGCCGTAGCACGCCGCATCCCGGAATCCGATGCCTATGTGCGGAAAGGTAAATTCACCGGATGGAAACCCATGCTGATGCTGGGGTCCGACATCCATGACAAGACCCTTGGCGTCATCGGAACGGGACGGATCGGGACGGCCTTCGCCCTGAGGTCCAAAGGCTTTAACATGCGGGTACTGTACAGCGGGAAACCCAATCCCGTGCTGGACAGGGAACTGGGCGCGGAAAATGTCGGCCTGGAGACCCTTCTCCGGGAAAGCGACTTCATCTCTCTGCATATCCCGATGCGGAAAAGCAATTATCATCTCCTCGGCAAAAAAGAATTCGCCCTAATGAAAAACAGTGCCTATCTGATCAACACCGCAAGGGGGGCCGTTGTGGACGAAGCGGCGCTGGTGGAGGCACTGAGGACCCGGGAGATCGCGGGTGCGGGGCTTGACGTATACGAAGATGAGCCGGAACTCACCCCCGGCCTGAAGGGATTGCCGAACGTTGTGCTGACTCCGCACACCGGCAGCGCCAGCACGTCCACACGTGACGCCATGGCAGCGATGGCGGTGGAAAATTGCCTGAACGTGCTCCGCGGTGAAAAATGCGGGAACCGGGTTGTGTGAACCCATGAATCTTCGCCCGGTGTCTCTTTATATTTTCCGGGACCGCCTGACGGCTGACCGCGGGAAAGTACAACAGGTCCGGGCGTATCAACATGAATTAACGCTTTCCATTTTCTTCCCGGATACGTAAATTGCAAAATGGCAAAGATCCCGGAATACACCATCGAAAAGATCAAGGATTCCAACGATATCGTGGATCTCGTTTCCTCCTACCTTCCCCTGAAAAAAAAGGGAGCCAATTACTGGGCCCGCTGCCCTTTTCATGATGAAAAGACCGCCTCTTTCAGCGTAAGCCCGAGCAAACAGATCTTTCACTGCTTCGGCTGCGGGGTCGGCGGGAACGTGATCAACTTTGTGATGGAGTATGAAAAACTGAGCTTTATTGAATCCGTCAAACTGCTTGCCGAACGCGCCAATATCCCGCTGGATCATCAGGAGGCTTCCCCGCGTGAGAAAAGCGACACCGGAAAGCTCCGGGAGATGCACGTGCGGGCCATTGAGATCTATCACAGGGAACTTTTTTCCCCGAACGGGAAAAAGGCCATGGAATACCTGAATTCCCGGGGAATATCAAAACAGACCGTTCAGACGTTTAAAGTGGGTTTTGCCCCGGACTCCTGGGATTTTCTGGTGTCGAAGCTTTCGGAGGACCATTCCACGGAACTTATCCTGAAAAGCGGGCTCTGCGTCCAATCCCAAAAGGACAATCGCCTGTTTGACCGTTTCCGGGGCCGCATCATGTTCCCGGTGATGGACGAGCGCGGGAATGCGGTGGGGTTCGGTGGGCGTACACTGCCCGGCGGAAAAGACGATGCCAAATATCTGAACTCGCCCGAAACGCCGATCTATAACAAACGCAGGATCCTCTACGGCCTGAACGTCAATCAGGAGATCATCCGGAAAGAAAAGAAAGCGCTGGTCGTTGAAGGCTATATGGACCTGCTGCAGCTTTATCAGCATGGATTCATCAATGTCGTGGCGGGTTCCGGCACCGCCTTTACCGGAGACCATGCGCGGCTCCTGCGGCGTTTCGCCGATGAGGCCGTGTTGTGTTACGACAGCGACGAAGCCGGTCAGAAAGCCGCGGTGCGCACTGCCTTTACGCTTGCTTCACAAAAACTTGACTGCAGAATACTCAAACTTCCGGAAGGCGAAGATCCCGACAGCTACCTGCAGAACGAGGGCGCGGATGCCTTTTTCAAACGCGAGGCGAACGCACTTCCAATGATGGAGTTTCTGCGTGAATACTATCAGCCTTCCTCCATGTCCCCCAGGGACAAGGCGGAAACGATCGCCTATCTTCTCGAAGAGATCCGGGCTTTCCCCGACCCCGTCTACCGCGAAACCTTTGCACGGGAGATCGCAACCTTATTCTCCGTCGAAGAAAGCACGCTCCTGCAGCAGCTGAACCGGCGCGCATACCGGCGTCCGGCAAGCGGCAAAGCCGTTTTCAGCGGGGAAAAACCGAAGCATTTTAAAAATCAGGGAGAGGCCGCCGAGTATTACCTTCTCCAGTTACTTGTCAACGGCAGCGTCCTGATCCGCAAAGCGGGCCTGCGTTACCTTTCTCCGGTACTGTTCAGGCACGCTTTTCTCCGGAAGGTGCTGGAAGGAGTTCTCCCCGTTCTGCAAAAAGATCCCGGTATCCCGGCCGGACAGATCCCCGACAGGATCGGCGATAACAAGATCCGCAATTTTGTGATCCAGCTGCTGATCGAAGCACAGAATTCCCTGAATCAGGAAACCATCTTTGTGGAAAGCCTGAGACAGCTGGAGCTGCAGGTGCTCAGGGAAAAATACAACGCGCTTACGGAGGAACTGAAGAAAGCGGATCCTTCGGAGGTGCCCGGGATCATGAAAAAACAGATAGAGAACCTTGAAGCGAGAAAACGGCTGAAGCTCCTTTATACCCCGGAAATATTCAAAGAGATCGATGCGTAAAAAAATCCTTCTTCCCCTGCTTTTCTGCGGCGCCTTTCTTTCTGCAGAAACACCGCCTGTGAAAGGTATCCACCAGATCGAATGGGAGGCCCATCGCCGGGAAGCCGGAACACGTACGTTCCAAAAAAGCGTCCCCGCCGGTATCATTCCCCTGCAGCCCCGGAAGGCAAAGACCTCCGGACTGTCAAGTGCGGTATTCGGATACCTGCCCTACTGGGAACGCAGCACCGCACCTCCGTATTTTCGTTATGAACTCCTGTCGCATATCGCGCTTTTCGATTTCTCCGTATCAACGGACGGAAGGATCAGCGCGTTCCCGCCCGGCTGGCCGGGAGACTGGACAGCTACAATGAATAACGCCCACGCGAACGGCGTCAAAGTGATCATGTGTGTCGTTGAATTCAACAACGACGATATCCATGCGCTCATGAACAGCAGCACGGCGTCACAGACCTTTTATGAAGAGGTCGCGTCCGTCATCAGAGACTATCACCTGGACGGCGTGAATATCGATTTCGAGGGACTGCATACCGGGGACCGCGGGGATCCGGTCAATCATTTCATGCAGGGGCTGAGTGATCACCTGCATACGAATATCGGCCCGGAACAGGAGATCTCCTTTGCGGGACCCGCGGTGAACTGGAGCGGCTGGGACCTTCCGGGGCTGGCGGAAGCCTGCGATTATATCTTCA
>JAGYLW010000113.1 GCA_018400915.1 Fidelibacterota bacterium | reverse complement strand
TTCGGGGCTTTCTGCATCTGTTCATACAGATCCCTTTTTTCAACAAACTGTATGAACGCTCGCTTCACCGGATACAGACAAAGATCCACCCGAAGGTGGAGAAGTACGGGGAGTTCGGCCTTGCGCTCTTTATCGGCATTCCCCTGCCGGGATCGGGTGTCTATACGGGAGCCCTGGCAGCATTCGTCCTGGACATCAGCGCAAAAAAGTTCATGGTGGCAACCGTCATCGGGGTTCTGATCGCCGCCGTACTGATCCTGGCGGCCGTGCTTACCGGTGCCGAGATCTTTCAGTGGATCATAAAATAGCGCACATCTTTTTTCTCTTTATAGTGATTTTTCTTGTTAATGAATTTTTTTAAAATTAATATTATTTATCAATAAAAAATCGAGGAGGAAAATGCCATGAGACGTCTATGGGTCCTTTTTATCGGACTGATCTGCGTTAACGGGCTGTTTGCGGTTACCTCACCTTTTATGTACACCCCGCCGCATGACCTGCTGGTCCTTGACAGATATGATTTTTCACAGGATGAGATCAGCGCTTCCCTGGACAGCCAGAAGACTGTCTATGAAAGCTGGCTGAGCATTCCGGAGGCATACAGCATGGGGCAGACCGGCCTGTTCATCCTGGACCTGTTCGCCATGCGCGACACGCTTGAATCCGCCGGCCGTCACCAGATGCAGATCGTCTTCGACATGCTGGATGAGCTTTTTTACACCGCGTATTATATTGAAACATCTTTCTATTCCATTACGGACAGCGTTTACGATCAATATGACCTGATCGACAATATGTACGAGTATATGCACGAAGGCAAGGATGATTCGCTGATCATGATGATCAATGATATCCAGGTCCATCTCGAAGAACGGTATGATGAGACGCTGGACCATGTGGATAACACCCTGGAAAAGCTTTCCGTGATCGGCGACACGCTGGGCACGAAATTCGACACCATCGTTGCGTCGGGGCAAGACTTCATTTTCACGGTCGGTTATGTGGAGGTCCTGTACGATACTTCAACGGGTCTCAATTACTACGACACCTCAACAGTGGCGATGATCTACGACGAATCCTTCCTTTCCGTCAACGGAGCGATAGGCCATCTGGAAAAAGCGGTCGGGAAACTCGGCAACGGCATCGAATTCATTCTGAGTTCCGATTCCCTGGCTCTGCACGGCATCGATTCCCTGATCGCCTCCGCACAATATTTTCAGGCCGCCTGCGACACTCTGAACAACTACTCCATGTATTCATTCCTTGATTCGGCGATGCTCCGGAACGTGGAATACGGATTCGCCGAGGCCGAGGAACTCTTCGGGGGAAAAACCTATCCCCTCGGAGAAACGGACATCCGGCCGGTCGGTATCATCGAGAACCTGCATTACGGACTGTACCGGACCTGGATCGACATCTACTGGCAGCCGGATCCCTATGTTTACAGCTTCCGGAATATTTTTCCTTCCGGGCTCCCCGCAGCTTTTGTCGAACAGATACTGCCGGACATGGTCATCGACCCCCGGGACAGCCGCACGGAACTGGAAAATTACATGACCTCGCTGGCAGTCCAGTGCAGTGTAAAACTTGCATTGGACCCCGCGGACGTTGATGCCAACACCGGCCTGGGCTATATCAGTCTGTTCTCTATGCTCCGGTCGCCGACCAGGGAAGACCATCGCCGCGCTTGCGGACGGCGCCGTAATGACAGCCTTTCCAGCATTACGACTGGAGCAACTTTGACTACACCGATGAGGTCGGTTTCATCCGCACCCGGCTGGACTATCATTATAACAGCATGCTGAGCGGCGACACCGTGATCTACACCATCCTGGTCAAGGACCCGCAGCATTCCTCGCGCGGACACGGGATCGAAGAAGGCGACCTCCTGTATCCGGTCCATCTCATTCCGCACATTACGAACGGCATTGTACAGCTCACTTACTATGCGGAAGATGCCGTCATTGCCATGAAGCAGGGGGCGGAATACCTTTACACGCAGATCGATTCCATGATCGATATCACCCTGGACCCGAACCAGCTCGATCTTTCGGACATCGAAGCGCCGCTGGACCTGATCTACGCCCTGGAAGCCTCCAATCCCGACTTCCTGAAATTCACGCCGGAAGGAAAAGTGAAATTCGCCGCGATCGGCGACAGCATCGCCCTCGGCATGCGGTACATGTCCGATATGGCCGACACGGTGGTCGCCACGATGGAATATGCGGAACTGCTGATGTATGAATTCGGCATGAGCGAGACGGAATATGACACCATGATGCTGGAAATGCATAAGGGCAATCATATGGTCCATGCCATGGCGACGGACTTTGCCGTCCCGGATGCCTATACCTATATCAACGGCGAGAACGTCAACCTCTCGGCATGGTTCGACAATGTGCCCGACAACATGCTCACGGTAATGAAGCACTACTATGAAGGAAGCGATACGTCCATGGCGGGATTTTTCCCCGACCGGATGATCGAGGGGAAAACGGATCCGGAGATGCTTCCGGCCGCTTTTGCCCTGAAGGGGAATTATCCGAATCCCTTCAATCCGGTCACGAACATTGTCTTCGACCTTCCGGAAGAAAATGTCGTCAATGCATCGGTCTATGATATCAGCGGGCGAAAGGTCAGGGAACTGATCCGCGGGAAGCACATGAAGGCGGGAAGCTATGAGCTGAACTGGAATGCCGGCGATCTGGCTTCCGGCGTTTACATACTGCGCATGCAATACGGACGGGAAGCGGCTTTCCATAAAATGACGCTCCTGAAGTAGAAATCCGAAACACAAAGCGGTCAGCCGCCGTTCCGCCGCGGCTGACCTTTTTTATTTATGAGAAAATGCATCCTGTTATTCATGACGGCGTTGCTCACCGCCGCTTTTTGTGCGGCCTCCGGCAGCATGGACCTTGTGCGGAAGGAGCTCTCCCTCGGTTTCCCGGATCTTACCTCCCGGCATACCCCCCTGCTTGACTATGATGTCTCACATCAGGAAATACTCCGGGAATCCCGGAACGACTCCCTCCTGTCACGCTACACCCTGCGTTCACAGGCGCTGAGCTTCCGTTATCCCCTGAAAGGCGGGACACTGCACGGCAGCGGGAAACGCAGCGTGTACGGGATCGCGGACGCCTTTCAGAACCGCTATGTGTTCACGGACCCGCAGCCGGTTTCCCACGGATTCACCCTTGCCCTTGATCACCGCCTCGCCGGCTGGGAATGCAAACCGCAGATCGGATATGCCCGTGTTTCCGAAAGCGACACCCTCCGGGTCAACACCTACCCCCGCAGTGAAACGGCCGCCTATAACAATTACTTCTTCGATCTGCTGCCGGCCACCTTCGGCGACACCCTTCCCTGGAGGCTCGCCCTGCACCGGGCAACTGCGGCGTTACAAATGCACCGGGAATTCAATGCGCGGCACTTGTATTTTTCCCTGCACTATACCCGCGATCTCATCCGGATGACAGAGTCACATGAGAACACGGGACCTCATGAAAAGATCCGCGGCCCCCGGGAAAGCAGACTCGCCGCCGATCCTTTCTCCCTGCAATTCATGTCCGCCTGGCAGTTCGACGAAAAACACCTTCTGCGCCTCAGTTACCGGTTCGGCCGCTTCCCGCTTGGATGGAAGCACACGGTCTTCCCTGACGAGCCCGACACCCTGGAGAGGGTTGAACTGGCCTCGGGAATCTCCGCTTTGCATTCCCTGCAGTTCGGATACCGCTTTCAAAGCGGGCACACGGGATCCGGGATCAACGCCGCCGGTGCCCTGCTGCACGGCCGGCTTTCGGCAAGCACACCCGTGCTTGGATACGTGTTCCGCATCCTTCCGATCTCCCACCAGTGCGAGGGGGACGGCCGCCTGCGTTACGTGCTGACGCATCTGTACGCAAAACACACCCTGAAAACCGGTTTTTTCGGCTTTACGCCCCGTGTGGACCTTCTTGCCGCGCGTATCTACAGCGATTACACTCTGGATGCGCATCTGCAATTCGGCCTTGAGGACTTGCTTACAGAAAAGACCTACATCCATGCACTGTACATGATCGCTCCCGGCTTCAGGTCCGAATTCGCCCTGAATCCGGACCTGCGTCTGTCACTGCGTGCGGAGCAGATCATCCCGTTCGCAAAGACCGTCTATCCGGAACTTCCCCCTCCGCCGCCCCCGGAGGTCCGGCGTTACGGCGGGCTGTCCGTTTCGGCCGGGGTCTCCCTGACATGGTAATCGGGAAACGCCTTACGGCCGGGAATTTTTTTATAACATCCCCCGGGAAAAACCCCTATACTTTGACATGAAAGAAAAATACGACGTCATTGTGATCGGCTCGGGGCTCGGCGGGCTCTGCGCCGGTGCCGAACTGGCATCCGCGGGC
>JAGYLW010000112.1 GCA_018400915.1 Fidelibacterota bacterium | reverse complement strand
CCGGCGACTGCCGCTATTGATATCTATGACTTGCAGGGAAGGCGGGTCCGCCGCCTCGGCGGTGAAATGCAGCCCGCCGGCCGGCAAGAAGTGATTTTTGACGGAACAAGTTTGCCCTCGGGGGTGTATGTGTATCGCCTGAGACTCAACGGTAAAACCGCCGGCATGCGGAAGATGACGCTGCTGAAATAACATAAGGCATCAGAAAAAATTTTTTATTTTGGGCGTATTCAATTATATTTCAGAACATCGCCAAAGTATTACAATAAAAAAGGATCTTAGACGAAGGAGAATATTTTGAAAAAGATCATCATTGTTGCTCTCATATCTGCCGCGATCGTTTTCGCTCTTCCATCGCAGAATGCAGAACAGGAACTTGAGAATCTTCAGCAGGGAACGATCTCCATGATCCCGCCGCCGGCAGAAATGGAAGCGGTGATCGATTCGAACACCTATATCGTGGGTGTCGGCGATCAGTTCATGATCGAAAAATTGCAGGACCAGACTGTGATTACCGTACCGGTCACACCAACAGGGGTTATATATATTCCGGGAAAAGGCAGTATCAGCGTCAGCGGATTGACACTGAAAGAAGCTTCGGAAAAGATCAGGAATAGAGCGGGATCATATGTGAACATATCGATGTACGAGATCAAAAAGATTCGTATCCCTGTTTCCGGTGCGGTCAAGGTTCCGGGAATATATTCGGTCAGCGCCGCATGGCGTTTAAGTGATCTGATAAAGAAAGTGCCGCTGCGGTACCTCGGCAAAGACTTCGAGATACATATCCGTTCAGACGAAGATACCAGCATCATCAATATCTATGATTTTTATCTGAAGGGTGATAAAGAAAGCAACCCCTATCTCCATGCGGGGGAGTCCGTATTCATTCCCTTTGCCGACCCGCAGGAAGAATGCGTCGAAGTTTACGGACCGGTCATGGTCAGGTCTTTTGTTCCCTTTATCAAGGGAGAAAGCCTCGGTGACTTTTACCGCCGGAAGGTTGTCATGAGCGACGTGATGAATTATGAGAAGATCATGGTGGCGCGCGAGGGAAAACAGACAACGTTATCTACAAAGGATATGAACGATTTCATTCTGAGAGCAGGGGATAAGATCGAGTTCATGAGCCTCGCCAAGATCATGGTGTCCGGACACGTGAACCGTCCCGGGACCTATGAGTTCGTTCCCGGACATACCGTGGTGGATTATATTTCCATGGCAGGCGGTGCGAACTTTAAGGGAAGCAACAAAAGTGCGGTCCTCATCCGCGGTTCGAAAAAGATACGCAACCCGGAAGGGGTTGAGATCGAACGGGGAGACATTATCCTGGTCAAACGCTCCGCGGAAGATATCATGATCGGCGAGATCTCCATCCTGTCTTTTATCTCCATGATGGCAAGTATCGCATCAACCGTGATCACCGCTTTTATTGCCGCGGGAAACTTATAAATTCAAAGTATAGGAATATCACATGGCTGAAAACCTGACACTCCGGGATTATTACAGAATATTTAAAAAGAACAAATGGTTCATCGGCATCTTTACCTTTGTAGTATCCGTGCTGGCCATTATAATCAGTCTCCTGCTTCCCAAATGGTATGCCGGAACCGCAGTGATCCTGCGGCCGCAATCCCAGGTGCTGGACATGTCCAGTATGCAGATGAAGACCATGGGACTTTTAGGCTCTATGGATGGTGTAACGAACCGCTATCTATCAATTTTGAACAGCAGGAATGTGAAGGAACGGATCTGTGAAAAATATGACCTGAAGGAAATGTACAATGTGGAGTTTATGGATAAGGCCATTCTGAAATTCGAGGACAATTACAAAATTGATGTCGGGGATGAAGCACAGATCTATATTACGATCTATGACCGCAGGCAGGATCTGGTGGCGGATATGACCAATGAAGCGGTCCATCTTCTTGACAGTATCAATATTGCCCTGGCATCGGAATACGGAAGTCATGAACGGATTTTTATTGAACAACAAATGCAGAACATCCTTGACAGCCTGAAGATCCTAGAGGCTGATCTGAAGCATTATATGGAAGAAAAGAATATCATGGATGCGGAATCCCAGCTTGAGACCGAGGTCCAGTTCGCTTCGGACCTGAAATACGAGATCCTCATTAAGGAAATGGAACTGAAGATCATGAGACAGACCGAACAGAACCGGCTGATGATCGAAGCGAAGAGAACAGAGATCGAAGAACTGACAAAGCAATATGAAAAGCTTTTCCGGCCGGGGAACGATCTCTTTGTCAATCTGCGGGAAGCACCGGATATCAACGTTTTTATGAAAAAGATCGAGCGTAAGCTCGAATACTTTAATGAAGTGCTGCTCTTTGTCGGTCCGCTCTATGAACAGGCAAAGATCACGGCGGCCAAGGAAGTGCCGACATTTGAAGTTCTCGACTACGCCCAGCGCCCGGATCGTAAGGCCAAACCTAAACGGGCCATCATTGTGATCACTGCCTTTCTGTTCGCATTGCTGACATCGGGAGTTTATGTTTTGCTGAAAGAAAATCAGGATTAAGTCATTTCATGCTCAATGAAAAACGCATAGAAGCCACTCCCCTGATCGTGCTTGTTGCCGTTAACCTTATATATCTGTTCCTGGTTATCGTCAACAGTGTCGAGGGGATCTACGGGCTTTGGATCGCCGCTGTTTTTCTTGCTTTCCTGCCACTGATACTCAGGGATAAGAAGTATATGATAGCGGTGATCGTCTTTCTTATCCCGCTGGAAATATCCAAGCGCTATATTCCGTTTTTTCAGTCAGTTGAAGTTTCCGACGGATTTAATTCGGTTTTTGATCTCGCCCGCCTGTTCATGCTGTACTCATTCATTGTCTGGTTCCTGACGGAACTGCGTTCTTTTGTCCCTCTGGTCAAGCACCGGATAAGCTATGTGCTCATGATATTTATCGCCTATTATTTTCTTTCCGCCCTTTTTATATCGCCGGACACGGCAAAGGGACTGACGGAAACGCTTCGCTATACCATTTACTTTCTTTTCTTTACGATGACTGTGCAGTTTATTCGAAAACCGGAAGATTTTATCCTGATCCTGAAAATACTTATTGTGGTGGCTGTCATTCTTAGCCTTGAAGGTATTGCAGAATATGTATTCGATTACCGCCCCTGGATCGATAAGGGACGACGTGCTTCCGCGACCTTTCTGGACCCCAATATTTTTGCCCGTTTCCTTGATATTGTACTTGTGGCCCTCCTAATACTGCGATTAAAAAAAATACATGTTTTTAAGCCCTATCTTATGGATATCGTGATGCTGTTTTGCGGTATCACCCTATTTTTAACGGTATCCCGGCAGGGATTGGCCATTCTTTTCGCGACAATTTTTTTCATCTCTTTCTTTTTTGAAAATAAACATCGGAATGCCATTCTTATGGGATTGCTTTTCCTGGCCCTGATCTCACTTCCCCTTATTACGCAATTACTTGAAACGCGTGAACAGGGACTGGAACTTTATGATCTCGGAACCCGAAAAGGCTTGCTCTTGGGGGGCGCGTTAATGTTGTTAAGCAATCCGGTACTGGGTGTCGGAGCAGGAGGATTCCAAGCAGTGATGATCTCGCGCTTTCTTGATTTTCTGCCCTGGGGCATTCATAGCGCAACACTCTCACATACGCACGTAGTGACGGTCCTGGCCGAGCTGGGTATAGTTGGTTTTATAATACTTTGTGTTTTTCTTTTCTACGTTTATAAACAATTCAGGTCCAATTATAAAACGGACGATCACTTACTTAAGACCCTGTCATTAATCGTGCTTTCGGGAATTGTCATCGTATTTATCGGTTCTCAGGCTGAAGGAAGGTTTTTTGCAGAACCGTTGTTGTGGCTATTCATTGGAATGAATATGGCACTTGCAAGAATTACGGGTAACGACCGCTAAATTCATTAAACTTATGATAAAAAAGTATTCGTTTAGAACGGGAGTATTTACCAAAGAACGATCACGCATAGATCCGGCTTGTTAAAGACCGTACAATTATTTCGGGAATGACATATATGAAAAAAAAATACGGGAAAGTTCTTATCGTCGCCGATGGCTATCCGACCTCAAAAAATATTTTTAAAGGCAGTTTCGTTAAGCATCAGCTTGAAGCGTTGAAAAGGAATTATCCAGACTGGCAATTTGATATTTATTTTAATCCCTTTTTTAAACTTTTTTCAAATCCGCTGGAAAAGGATTCCGCACCTTGGAATATAATGAAGTGGGGCATGCAGCTGATTTGTTTTTTCCCGTTTTTGTTTAGAAGTTATGACCTCGTGCATGCTCACCGTTTTTTTCTTCCGGTAATAAACGCTGCCGTATATAAATTTTTTCATAACGTGCCGCTGATAGCGACATCACACGGTATTGTGCAGATAAGAAAAAGGTATAATAAAAAATGGACAAGGAAATTATTTCATTATTGCGACCTGATCATCGCCGTAAATCATGAAATGAGGAGGGAGTTTGTTGAAAAATTCTGTCTTAAAGAAAACGCTGTTGCCGTAAGAAGTTGCGGCGTAAATTTTTCCGAATTTAATTCGGTTG
>JAGYLW010000111.1 GCA_018400915.1 Fidelibacterota bacterium | reverse complement strand
GATCCGGCCCACCTTCGTGATCGATTTCCCCAAGGCGATCTCCCCGCTGGCAAAGGTCAAGCGCAACGGCGACGGGCGCTTTGTGGAACGTTTCGAACTGTTCATCTGCGGCTCGGAATACGTGAATGCTTTTTCGGAGCTGAACGATCCGCTGGACCAGCGCGAGCGGCTGGAGAACCAGGACCGCCTGCGGGTCTCGGGCGATGAGGAAGCGCAGACCTTCGACGAGGATTTCATCCAGGCCATCGAGACCGGGATGCCGCCGACGGGCGGCGTGGGCATCGGCTTCGACCGCGTGGTGATGCTTTTCACCGGCCAGACCAGCATTAAGGACGTGCTGCTCTTTCCCGCAATGCGCCCGGAAAAACTGTCGTAATGAGATTTTTATTCTACCTTTCGGAACGCACCCTGTTCCATCAACGTTCGGATCAGTTCGTCCCCTTTATCCGCATGCTGGCCGTTATCGGACTGATCATCGGCACGGTGGCGATGTCCGTCACCCTGGGCATCCTTCACGGTTTTGAGAACAATCTGGTGGAAAAGATCACCGGCTTTGAGGCGCATATCCGCCTGGAAAGCTTCCGGGGGGACATCCGCTATGAGGAAGACTATGTGTCCGGCCTCCGGGAGTATCCCGAGATCACGGCGGTGTCGCCCTACGTGACCTTCGAAACGATGATCCGCAAGGGGGAGGACACCGAAGGCGTGATCCTGGAGTGCCTCCGGGAAGCGGATTTCCGGAACATGCTCTACCGTTCCAAGAAAGACATCGAAGGCACGCTGGATTTCCGGGAGGACAGGGAGGTCAAGGGGATCTATCTCGGTCTCGGGGCCGCCGAATACCTGAACGCCGCCGCCGGCGATACCGTCACGGCGCTTTTCATCGAGGGCATCCCAAGCCCCCTGAATCCCATCCGGAAGTACCCGCTTGTCGTGACGGGCATCTTCAGCACCGGCATGAAGGAATTTGATGCGAATTACGCCTATGCGCCGCTGAGCTTTGCCGCCGACGTGCAGGAAAGCGGGGAAACGATCAGCGGATATCAGTTGCTGCTGACCGATCCGCTGCTTGCCGAAACGGTGTCGGAACGGATCGATGAGGACAGTCCCTACCACTATCTGCCCATTACCTGGAAGGAACGGAACCTGCTGCTCTTTAAATGGCTGCAGACCCAGAAGGCCCCGATCATACTGACCTTCGGGATCATTGCGCTCGTTGCGATGGTGAATATCATCTCCACGCTGGTCATGATCGTGCTGGTGAAGGAACAGGACACGGCAATTCTCAAATCCATGGGGATGAAACCGGAAGCCATCCGGAAAAAATTCATGTTCGACGGACTGACGATCACCGCCATGGGGCTCGGGGCCGGGATCCTGGTCGCGAAACTCCTGGAGTGGGGGCAGATGAAATATGCCTGGATAAAACTCTCCTCGGACGTGTATTTTATCGACCGCCTTCCCATCGATATCTCCTGGGGGGTGATCCTGATCATTGTGCTTGTGGGCTTTTTTCTTTCCCTGACCGCCACCTTTTTTCCCGCCAGGAACGCATCGCGCATCAAACCCGTAGAGGTGCTGCGCTATGAGTAAGAAACCCTACATCAACTATATCGCAAAGCGTTATTTCAGCTCGCGCAAAAAGGTGCGCATGATCTCCGCCACGTCGGTGATCACCATCCTCGGGACCTTCCTGGGGACCTTCGCCATTATCACGGCAATGAGCGTGATGAACGGTTTCAGGGACATGATCTTTCAGCGCACGCAGGACATGGCCCCCGGACTGACCTTCTACGTCAAGCACGCAAGCGGGGACGAACGGGACATGGTGTACCGGGAGGTCGGGGAAAGCGAGGGGATCGAAACGTATTCCCCGGTCATCGAACGCAAGATGCTCCTGCACGCGGGGGATTACCAGCAGCTGGCATTTGTGAAAGGGGTGTCCCCCGATAAGTACCTGGAGATCATGAACATCGGTCCCTACCTGCAGCAAAAGCAGTTCCTGCACGATGACCTGAAGGACACGGAGTATCCGGAGATCGTCCTCGGCCTGTCCCTGGCGAACAAGCTGGGCGTGACGCAGGGCGATACGGTCACCATGGTCAGCCTGCTTGACATCCGGCGCTATAACGCCCCCAGCATGCAATGTATCGTCAGGGACATTTTCAACGTGACGGTCTTTGACTATGATTACCGCGCCTACATCCATCTGCTGGACATGCAGTACCTGCTGGACGAACCGGACTATCATCAGGTCGAGGTCGAACTGAAGGAGGACGCGGATCCCGCGAACGCAAGCCGCTTCTGGAAGGCGAGGCTTCCGGAAAGCGTGCGCGTTTCCACCTGGTGGGAAGAGCACCTGGAACTCTTTTCCGCCATGGAAGTCGAAAAATACGCCACCTTCCTTGCGCTCAACCTGATCGTCATCCTTGCCGGCTTCAACCTGATCAGCTCGATGGTCATGCTCCTGCTGGAGAAAAAGTGGGAGATCGGCATTTTGCAGAGCATGGGCTGCGGGCCCAAAGACGCCTCCCGGATCTATTTCCGGCTGGGCTGGTACACCGGCGGCCTCGGCATGGCCGCGGGCGCCGTTTTTGCCGTCGCATTGCTGCTGGTTCAGCAGTACTTTCCCTTTTTCGTGATGCCGGGCGGCAACGATGTCTACATTTTCAGATATGTCCCCGTTGTCGTCAAGTTCCGGGATGTGGGCTTCACCCTGCTGACGGTTTCGGCCCTGATCAGCATCTCCTCGCTGCTTCCCGCCCGCCGCGCCGGCCGCATCAAACCCCTGGACGCCATTAAAACAAAACAATAACGGATCGATTATGGAAACCATCATTGAAGTGAAAGACCTGTCGAAAAGCTACATGTCCGGAAATCAGAAACTTCAGGTCCTGAAGGACATCGACCTTACCGTCCGCCGCGGCGAGTTCATCTCGCTGATGGGCCCGTCCGGTTCCGGAAAATCCACCTTCCTGAATATTCTCGGGACCATGGACGCCCCCGATTCCGGCGGGATACGGATCGCGGGCCGGGAAGTCACGCACATGACGGAAAGCCGGCTTGCCGTTTTCCGCCTGAAACACATCGGTTTTGTCTTTCAGTTCCATTACCTGCTTCCCGAATTCACCATTGAGGAGAATGTCGCCATGCCGCTGATGATCGCGGGAGCGCGGAAAGCGGAAGCGCTGAAAAAGTCCCGTGAAATGCTGGATTACCTGGGCATCGCCGGACGCGCACACCATTATCCGGCGGAGATCTCCGGCGGGGAAAAACAGCGCACGGTGGTCGGACGCGCCCTGATCAATTCGCCCGATATCCTGCTGGCGGACGAGCCCACGGGGAATCTCGACAAAGCAACCAGCGCCCGCGTGCTGGAACTGTTCAAAAAAATACAGAAGGACATGGATCAGACCTTTTTCCTGGTAACGCATGATGAACATATCGCCGGTATCGCGGAAATAAACTATTACCTGGACAACGGGAAACTGATAAAGAAAAAATGACTCCCGGTATTTTATGCAGAACGGTATTCCCGGCGGGTTCCGGCCGCTTCCGGAAAGAGGCAAAAAAACAAGGAACATCGGGGGTGAAAAATGCTTATATTCAGGCCGGCATGAAACAAAAAACGATCATCAAATTGCTGTTTACCGTCGCTGCGGCCCTGCCGCTCTTTCTGCAGGCGGGCTATTTCAGCTACGGGAATGACCACCTGACCCTGCTGCAGGGGCCCGGGGCGAGCCTGTACGGCACCGCCTACGGCCTGATGAGCAATGGCAGTGAAAACACCCTTATCAATCCCGCGGGACTAAAGGGAAATTCCCCGAAACCGCTGTACCTGTATCATGCCTCCTGGTTCCGTAACGAGGTGACGGCAAGTTCCGCGGCCTATGCCTTCGATCTCCGGGGCCGGGTCCTCGGCCTGATGATATCCCGCATAGGGATCACGGATATTCCCGATTCACGGAACGCCCTTCTGGACTACGGGGAGGACGGCATTCCCGGCACGGGCGACCGCGGAGAAGGGAACGGGGTGCTGGATGAGAACGAGATCCTCGACTATGACAATGTCCGCTATGCGGGGATCGCCAATTATGCGCTGCACCTGGGCGTCCCGCTTTTTGAGAAAGGGGCCTGGACCTCCGGGATCAGCTTCGGCCTTCTGTTCACCGACCTCATCGGCACCCGGGGATACGGCCTTTCCTTTGACATGTACGCCCAGCACGAGGGGAAACATGTCCGCTCGCTGTATGCGGTCCGGAACCTGCCCTCCGCCATGACGGTGTTCAGCAACGGAAGCACGCAGTTCTATGCCCCGAAGATAAAAAGCGCCTGGCTTATTCCCCTTGAGGCCGGGGATTTCCGCTTCCTGCCCGGGATCTCCGCCGGCGTTTCCTTCCGGCAGGACCTCGACTATGCCCTTCTCCGCCTCGGCGGGTTCGCCGCCCTTGACATCATGCCGGTATTCCGGGTGCAGTACCGGGGCGCCTTTTCCGCCGGGATCGGCTACCGTCACAAGGAAGGTTTTCATGCGGGAGTGGAGATCGGGCTTCCCCTGCTGGATGTCAATTAT
>JAGYLW010000110.1 GCA_018400915.1 Fidelibacterota bacterium | reverse complement strand
GGGTTGTCGCCGCACCCTGCGTAGGCCCCTTTATTGTCAGCCTGCTGAGCTTCGTCGCCCGGGAAGGGAATCCCGTCACCGGATTTTTCACCTTCTTCGTGCTGGCGCTCGGCCTGGGACTTCCGTACATTTTCCTCGGGATCTTTTCCACAAAGATCTCCGCACTGCCGCGCTCCGGCGAGTGGCTGAACGGAATACGCAAATTCTTCGGCCTCGCCCTGATCGGCATGGCGATCTACTTTGTCCTGCCGCTGATCCCCGGGCGCTTCGGCGAACTTCTCCTGCCGCTCTACATGATCCTGGCCGCGGTGTATTATGCCGTCATTGACCGTTCCGGACTCTCGGTCGCCTGGTTTACCCGCCTGAAGATCCTCCTTTCCATGATCGTGCTGGCCGCCGGCATCCTCATGCTGAAGCCCGCAGCGCAGGAAGGTGCGGAACTGTCCTGGGAGCGTTTTTCCCGGGAGGGCTACCGGGAGGCGCTTTCGGAGTCAACCCCGCTGGTGATCGATTTTTATGCGGACTGGTGCAATCCCTGCAGGGAGCTGGAGCATATCACCTTTGCGGATCCCCGGGTCCGGGAAATGCTGGAGGATTACAACCGTATCAAAGTGGACCTGACCGTCGCCGGCGCAAGAACGGATAGCCTGAAAGAGGCCTTTGGTATCGTCGGTGTGCCCACCATCGTCTTTTACGACAGTGCGGGCAGGGAACAGCGTAAGCTCCGGCTCTACGGATTTGAGAAACCCGCCGCTTTCCTCCGTCGCCTGGAACAGCTGGAGCCCTGACCGTCGGGTGCAGAACCCTCTGTGTCCTCCGGCGATTAAACCTTTGATTCTTTTCTTTTTTATCAATACATTTAAAGATTATGGTAAGAAAAAAGCACAGTCCGGAAAAACGCCGGTGGATCTTCCAGCGCCTGAGCGGCATCCCGCTGATGTTCTGTGCCGCCACGCACATAGGACTCTTTTTTTTCAAACTGGAAAAACCCCTCCGTTTCGAACAGGTGAACCGGCTGTTCTCAAGGCCGGAGTGGCTGCTGTTCTATTCCCTGTTCGCCGTGCTGGCGGTGTATCACGGATTCTCGGGCTTATGGACGGTGATGACCGATCATAATCCCTCGTTAACGTTCAAAAAGAACCTGAAGATCATTCTGCTCATCTCCGGTTCCGTGCTGACCGCATTCGGCATATGGACCTTTATCATGCTGGGGCGATCATGAAATACACAAAGATATTCAGCCATTACCGCATGAATTTTCAGCCGGGCATGTTCTCTTTCATCATGCACCGTGTGACCGGGCTGATGCTCGTGTTTGTGACTCTGGTCTTCCTCGTTTCCCTGGGGATGGTCCATTTCGGGCCCCTCGCTTTTGATAAAATGATGATCCTTTACCGGCTGCCGGCTTTCCGCATCATCGCCTCCGTTTTTCTGATGGCGCTGATCTGGCACGTGCTGAACGGGATACGCCTGCTTGTCATCGATGTTTTTCAGGCGGTCCGTATCCAGAAACCGTTAAGCATCGCCGTGAACCTGCTTTTCGCCGCGGCGGCCGTATTATACTATATTTACCTTTTTCCCCGTCAGGGCTGAGACATGAAAGCATTTGATATCGTCATTGTGGGGGCCGGCATGGCCGGCATGCGCGCAGCGATCGGGGCGGTCCGGCGCGACCTGCGCGTCGCGGTCATCAGCAAGGTGCATCCGCTGCGTTCGCCGGGCCTGTCTGCCGAGGAGGGACTGAACGCCGTGCTTCATGACGGGAGGAAAGCGTCCGGAAAGGATCCCGCCGTCCCGGCGCTGATGGATCTTCACATCAAAGACGCCCGTGACTGCGGATATCAGTTTTCCGATGATGCGCCGCTCGAGACGATGGTCCAACGTGCGCCCGGCGTGGTCCGTGAACTGGAACGCTGGGGCTGTCCCTTTTCCCTTGAAAAGGACGGTCAGTACGCCTTGCGCAGAACGGGGGCGGTCAGCCGGCCGCGGAACCTTCACGTCTCGGACAAAACGGGACATGCCGTCCTGTACACCCTTTACGAACAGTGCGTGCGCCTGAGGCAGAACAAGCCCGACAAACTGCGTTTTTTTGAGGAGTGGCTCGTGCTGAAGCTCCTGGTATCCGGCAATGCGGCGGCCGGCGTCATCGCCATGCAGATGGACAGCGGAAAGACGGAGGTTTTTCAAGCAAAAAGCATTATCTGGGCAAGCGGAGGCAGCGGACGCGTGTACGGGAGTACCTCGAACGCACTGACGAGCACCGGGCTGGGACTGGCGGTGCCCGTTTCGGCGGGCGTCACGCTGCAGGACATGGAATTTGTGCAGTTCGGCCCCACACAGCTGCCCGGCTCCCACATCCAGATCACGGAGGCCGCCCTGGCCGAAGGAGCCCTGCTGCTGAACCGGAAAGGCGAACGCTTTTTAGCTTCCTACAATGACTCCCGAGAAGAGATGGAACTGTCCCCCCGGGATGTGATCTGCAGGAACATTTACCGCGAGATCCTTGCCGGAAGAGGTATCGATGCCTCCTGTGTACACCTGGACATGCGCACCCTGGGAAGGCGGAAGATCCGTGCCATATTGCCCGTGACGCGTGAATTGTGCAGAAAACATGCCGGTGCGGATCCCGCCTCGCAGCTGATCCCCGTACGTCCGGGGCAGAACTACATGATCGGGGGCATACACACGAATGAAAAGGCGGAAAGCGATATCAACGGTCTTTTCGCCGCAGGGGAATGTGCGAATCCGGGCGTGCACGGTGCGAACGCCTGCGAGGGTGATCCGCTGACGGAAGCGCTTGTCTTTGCGGAGATCGCCGCCGACAGCGCCTCAAAGTACGCCGTACAGCACCGCAACCGGAAGCACGGCAGCGAGACGCTTTTCCGGAACGCGCTGGAGGAGGAGGAAAACAAATTGACACACATGCTGACCGTAAAGGGGGAGGTGCGCACGGCCGAGCTGCGGAACAAGATGCAGGAGCTCATGGACCGTCATGCAGGCGTTTTCCGCGACGGCATGGGACTGGTCGAAGCCGCCAAGGGCATCCGGGAACTGAAGAAGACCCTTGCGGAAGACCTTCATACCGACGGGAAGGAACGGAGGGCGAATCCGGGACTTACGGAGGCGCTTGAACTGAAGGGAAGCCTGGAGATCGCCGATATTATCGTCCAGGCGGCACTGAGCCGGAACGAAAGCATCGGGGTGCATTTCCGCAATGATTTTCCCGCCCCGAAGGGACGCCGCCGGCATTCGCTGATCAAGGTCAGGAAGACCAAGATCAGGATCCGCTATACCGGCGTGAAAAGCAGGCACAAGTGGCTGAAAGAGATCGCTCCCGGAAAACTTGCGGAAAAATTATGAAAGCAAAGACCTGGAAAATCTCGGTATTTCGCTTTGATCCGCTGAAAGATACGGAGCACCGCTTTGTCAAATATACAATTCCCCGGTCAGGGGTCAGGACGGTGCTCGACGCATTAATATACATTCGCGATCATGAGGATGATACGCTTGCCTTCCGTGCGTCCTGCCGTCAGGGACGGTGCGGCTCCTGCGCCGTGCATTGCAACGGGCGCTACGGCCTGGCCTGCGAAATGCCCCTGAAGTCCGGGAAGAATACGATACGCCCGCTGGCGCAGCTGCCGGTGATCAGGGACCTGGTCGTCGATATGGAGCCGTTCTGGGAAAAGTACGAGAGCATCAAACCCTACCTGGTGCGCAGTTCAAAGACGGCGGGCCGGAATTACCGGAACCGGCGCGAGCTGGAAAAGAAGATCGACTGCATCCTGTGCGGAGCGTGTTTTTCGGCATGCCTGATGACCGGGAAAAACCCGGCGTTTCACGGACCCGCCGCCTATGTGGCGGTAAACCGTTTTCTGCATGACGACAGTGATGCCATCACCGGACAGCGGCTGGCCATGGTGAAGGGGGAGAACGGCGTGTTCCGGTGCCACAACATGTTCAACTGCAATGAAGCGTGCCCGAAAAATGTCGAACCTGCGGAAAATATATTGGAAATTAAAAAAAATATCGATTAAATTCAGGTTCACGTAAATAATCAGAAGGGAGTTCTTTATGAACAAAAGCATCAGCCGCCGCATCGCGGAATTTGCAGTGAACCTTCAGTATGAGGACCTGCCGGAAGCCGTGATCTTCCAGGTAAAACGCTTTTTATATGATTCCTTCGGATGCGCCCTGGGAAGCATGCATACCCGCGATGTAAATATCATAAAGGATATTTACCGGGAGACGGGCGGCAAAGAAGAGGCCACGGTGATCGGGTTCGGCATGAAGCTTCCCGCCGTCAACGCCAGCTTCCTGAACGCCCTGATGATACGCTCCCTGGATTATAATGATATCTACTGGAAAGAGGATCCCTCCCATCCCTCCGATATCATCCCCGCGGCGCTGGCCATGGCCGAGCGCTGCGGCGCGGACATGAAGGACGTGATCGTCGCCATTGTCCTGGCCTACGAATTTGAGCAGAGAATGTGTGAATTCGCAAAGCCCGGCGTGCGCGAACGCAAATGGCACCATGCGACCCTCACGCAGTTCGTTTCCCCCGTCGTAGCGGGGAAGGTGCTCGGGCTCAGTGCCGATCAGATGGTCAAC
>JAGYLW010000011.1 GCA_018400915.1 Fidelibacterota bacterium | reverse complement strand
CCTTTCAATCCGGTCACCACGATCACGTATTCGCTGAAGGAAGCTGCGGAGATGCGGCTCTTTGTCTTTAACATCAGCGGTCATCTTGTCACTGTATTGAGCGAAGGATATAAGGAAGCCGGGAAATACTCCGTCGACTTTCATTCGCGTTCCCTGCCCAGCGGCGTGTATTTTTACAAGCTGCAAACCCCGGGGTGGTCTGATACGAAAAAAATGCTGCTGATCAAATGATCATAACGAAAAGGAAAAAAATGAAAAAACTGTCAATACTGTTCTTCTGTGTAGGCGTTGCGGCATTTTCCGCGGAACCGCAGCGTATTGTCGTGAATACCGGAGAATCGCCGGAATCATCCATGGCGGTCACGTTCCGCTTTTACGAGCATGTACCGGCCGGAAAAATTCAGTACCTCCCCAATGCGGAGGACGTGAATCTTGAAAACAGGGCCGAAACCCTGAATGTTCTTCCGGATATCGTTTACACCGACATGACAAGAACGGTGAAGCATTTTGCCTGTTCCGTCCTGCTGGAAGGGCTGGAAGAGGACACTGAGTACGCCTACCGCGTCGGTGACGGGAAAGACTGGTCCCCCTGGTATACCTTCCGTACCGCCAAAAAAGGTTTCCGTGAATTCACCATGGTATATCTCGGAGATCCCCAGTGGGGATACATGACCTATCTTCCGCGGATTTATTCCGCGGCGATGCGCACGGCCCCGGATGCCGCCTTCTGGTATATCGCCGGGGATCTGGTCGATTATCCCTATGAAGACTGGCAGTGGGACGCTTTGTTCCGCGGCGCCCGGGAGGCGTTCACCCGGTACCCCCAGATCATGGCGGTCGGCAATCACGCGTATCTCTGGGCATACAGGGATCACCGGGGAGAACTTCCCCCGACCTGGCGCCCGCATCTCACACAGCCGGAGAACGGGCCGGAGGGACTTGAGGAAACCTGTTTCTACGTGGATTACCAGGGCGTGCGTTTCATCGTGCTCAACGGCAATGAACGTCTTGAAGACCAGGCAAAGTGGCTGAAGAAAGTGCTGGAAGAGAACCCCAACCGCTGGACGCTTGCCGGCATTCATCAGGGTTTTTATCCCAGCGGCTGGGAACGGGATTATCCCGAAGCCCGGAGGCTGTTCTTGCCCCTCATGGAAAAATACGGAGTTTCCATGGTCCTGCAGGGGCATGACCATGCCTACAGCCGTACCTTCCCCCTGCGGGAAGGGAAGATCGCCGGGGATCCCTCAGAGGGTATTTCCTACGTCATTTCGAATGCGGGTTCAAAGATGTATCCCATCAACACCCGATTCGGGGATCTTTTCGAGGTGGTGGAATCCGCGGACAGGCAGTATTTTCAGACACTTTCCTTCCATGAGGATTCCCTGGTCTACAAAAGCTATACCGCGACGGGAAAATGCCACGACAAATACGTGCTCACAAAATAAAGGGGATGCCGTGAACACTCCCGACCGCAGGATCACCGATGATATTATCCGGCGTGCCCTGGCCGAAGACATCGGCCGGGGCGACGTTACGTCCCTGGCCGTACAGGCAGATCTTGAAGCGGAAGCGGATATTATCAGCAAGGAACCGGGCATTCTCGCCGGGATCGCCGTGGCGGAACGCGTTTTCAGAACGGCAGATCCGGCCCTGAAGGTTCGCTGCCTGAAGCGGGACGGGGATCCTTTGTCTGCCGGAGAACCGGTGCTCAGGGTCTCCGGGAAGGGCCGGTCCGTCCTTCGCGCCGAACGCACCGCCCTGAACCTTCTCGGAAGGATGTGCGGGATCGCCTCGCTGGCCAAACGGTACACGGAGGAAGTGAAGGAGACAAAATGCAGGATCTTCGACACCCGGAAGACCATGCCGAACCTGCGCGTCCTGGACAAATACGCCGTCCGCTGCGGCGGGGCGGAAAATCACCGCTTCGGCCTGTACGACATGATACTGATCAAGGAAAACCATATCCGCTGGGCGGGCGGGCTGGAGAACGCGCTCCGCGCCGCCGTCCCCTATGCCGAAAAGCACGGGCTTAAAGTGGAGGTGGAGGTTACGGACCCCGGCGAGTATGAAAGGGCCCTTGCTTTTCCCGTGGACATGATCATGCTGGACCATTTCAGTCTCCGTGACCTGCGGGAGGCGGTTGAGGCGGATCACGGGTCCGTACTCCTGGAAGCTTCCGGCAATGTGGACCTGCGGAGTGTCCGTCCGGTTGCGGAAACCGGTGTGGACATTATTTCCGTGGGAGCCCTGACGCATTCCGTGAAAACCCATGACCTGAGCCTTCTCTTTCATGTCTCGTGATCCTGCAACATCTTTCTGTCTGTTCGTTGTCGGTCCGACGGCATCGGGGAAAACCGCCCTTTCCCTGGACCTGGCGGAATGGCTCGGTGCGGAGATCATTTCGGCCGACAGCCGCCAGATCTTCCGCGGTATGAACATCGGGACCGCCACGCCCGGTGCTGAAACATTGCAAAACGTCAAGCATTATTTTGTCAATGCACGTGATCCGGACAGTCCTTTTTCCGCCGGTGCGTTCGGCAGGCTTGCCCGGGGTATTATTGACCGGAAAATGCGGGAAGGAAAGCCTGTGATCATATGCGGGGGTTCCGGATTATATATTCAGGCCGTTCTCGGCATGACGGCCGATACGGAAAAAAGCGATGCGGCATTGCGAAGGAAGATCCAGCTGCGGGCGGATCAGGAAGGCTGGGACACGCTGTACAGGGAGTTGCAGCGGCGCGACCCGGAACATGCCGCAAAGATCGATCCCCGTAATCCGAAACGGATCGGCCGCGCACTGGAGATCCTGGGATCCGGGGGGGCAAAGCCCTCGGAACGCTATAAGGGCGGCGGAGAACCGTTCCCGTATCCGAAGCTGTCGATCGGCCTCAGGCCCGAACGACGCCTGCTTTACCGCCGCATCGACCGCCGGGTGGAGGAAATGGTCGAAGCGGGACTGACCGGTGAGGTGAAAGCCCTTCTGGCAAAAGGATATGGTCCCGGTCTGAACGCCCTCAACACCGTCGGATACAAAGAGATCATCGCTTTTCTCGACGGAAAGACGGATCTCAGCGGCGCTGTCCGGGAGATCCAGAAGCACACGCGTCACTTTGCCAAGCGGCAGATGACCTGGTTCCGCAAATATGCCCCGGACCGCTGGATCGACATTGATGAAAAAGTGACTTTCACGGATATTGCCGCGGAAGCAAGGAGCATGATCGCGGACTTCAGATCGGGGATGAAAGCATGAGGATCAAGGGAAAAAGGTTCGCGGACGGGGACAGCGAACGGACGGTCCGTGCATTGCGATCCGCGGCACACGAACGGCGATAAATTATTCGTTTGAAAATTCGCCTGCTGTTCATACATTTACCGGATAAAAGGAGTGTTTATGCCCAGGGCCGAGGGATTATTACTGCCCTTTGACGATCAGAGCCATATCCGTACGGATATCCTTGAGACCATCCCCTACCGGGGGGAGTGGCAGACCGTACACCTGGATTATCCGGAGTTCTCCTGTGTATGCCCTTTCAGCGGGCTTCCGGACATTGCCCGTGTACATGTCAGTTACGTTCCTTCCGACAGGATCGTTGAACTGAAGTCCCTGAAGTATTATTATATTTCTTTCCGCAATGTCGGCATCTATCAGGAAGAGATGACGCAGCGGATCTACGCGGACCTGAAAAGGTTGCTCCGTCCGGAAACATTGTACGTCAGAACGGTATACAATGTACGCGGCGGCATTGAAGCGTGCTGTGAAATAGGGAAAAAAACTGAGGAAAGAACATGAAGTCATCCATTGCAATACTTCCCCTGCTTGCCATTTTTATTTTAACGGGATGCAGCGGGGAAGGCTACATCCGTGTAAAGAACGAAACCGGCGCAGAGATCATGGTCAGCGTGAACCATGCAGCCGATGAGGTCCTCGAAGCCGGTGAAACGACCGGTCCTTATCCGGTAACCCTTACCCGCGGGGTGGTCAATCAGATCCCCGTCTCGGCCAGCGGTGAATGGATCGGCGAGTATGCGGAAAGCGTTTCCCTGTCGAACGGCGAAACCGTGGAGCATAAGGTGCGGCCGCAGCTGGCGGATATCAGCCTTGTCAATACCTCTGCAGACTCGGTATACTGTGAAATGGAAGACCGCTATTATATTTATCTTGCCGGCGGCGGGAGCGAGCACGGCAAGTATCCGGCGGACGGTCAGGTCACCCTGAAATACGAGGGCCCGTATTTTTTCCTCAACACCGAAGTTCTGTCCTGGTTTCCGGGAAATACCTACACGCATGATTTTGTTCCGGATGCCTGCGAGATCCAGCTGGACAATGAACACGGAAACCGCGTGATCTACTATGTTTATATCAGCCCCGGCGATGCGGATACCTGGGGCGGGGACAAGCTCGGGGACGACACGGTCCTCTATCCTTCGGAGGCCTTCGTATGGAAGGCGGAAGGAGGTATCCACTGGGACATGCGGGTGGAGGCAGGCGATCCCCACCCCGACAGTGCGCTATTTGTCTATGAGTTCTACGATACCGAGGGCTGTGATGCGGATTACACCTGGATCTATGAATTTCCGTCGATCTTCACGTTACTTTCCTCTGAAACCGCCTCAAAAGACGGACCCGCACAGGCGGATATGCTGAAATCCCGTTCCCTCCAAAAAACTTCCCTGCATGATATTCCCGCAGTGCGCATCAGGAAAATATCCAAACGCGAAGCGGGCAAAGCGGGGGTCAAAGCGCTCAGAAAATAGAATGCGTGATAAAACGGATCGATGAAAAAGCAGGTGAAGGCCTGCTTTTTTTATTTCACCAGGATATTCAGGGCGGCGAAGCACGCCGTTTCCGTCCGCAGGCGTCGTGTTGAGAGTGTCACCGGATGCACGGAGTATTTCACGGCTTCAGTGACCTCATCCGGATGGAAGCCGCCTTCGGGACCGACAAGCAGCAGGACATCCTTATGCTCCTTTTCCGGCTGCAACCGGGGATAATTTTCCTGATTATCGCAGATATATTGCCTTTCGTTCCGCGTGGCACGGATGAACTCACGGAATTCCCGGACGGGATGAAGTCGGGGGATACGGCTGCGTCCGCATTGTTTGACGGCGGAGAGGAGGATCTTTTCGCTGCGTTCCCGTTTGATATTTCCCTTTACCGTGTAACGGGTATGAAGGGGAAAGATATCATGAACGCCGAGTTCCACGGCCTTTTCCAGAAGGATCTCCCAGTGGGAGGGCTTGATGATGCCCACCGCCAGGGACACCCGGTTTGAAGGCTCTCCGAATCCCGGGTGGCGACGGAGTATTTCCGCCGTACTCTGCTGTTTTTCGACGGAACGGATCCTTGTCCGATAGGCGATCCCCTCTCCGTCGATCGCCCAGACGGTATCCCCGCGGTTCTTCCGCAGAACCCGGCTCAGATGAAAATGTTCTTCATTTTCAAAGGTCAGGGTGTCTCCACTGATATTTTGCGTGTGAAAAAAACGTTCGTGCGCCATTCAGAAATATTTTCCGTAGTTCAGGATCAGGGAAGCCCCGCTCCAGTTCCTTTTCTGCATTTCTTCGTCGATCGGATCGCTGAAGCGGTTGACCTCGTAACCGAGCGCCACGGTAAAGGTGTTGCGTTTTTCCATCATAAAATCAACGCCGAAACAGAAATGCGTGTAGAAACCGAGATCCAGGGTGGCATCCCGGTAGCGGCTGATGTTCGCCCAGACGTCATTGTCCGTGTCGATCGCCAGGACCGGGCCGGCCTGAAGCGAGAAATAGGGGGCAAAGGTATTTGCCAGCTGTCCGGTAAAAAAGTGCTTTTTCAGGGAGATCCCGGTCTTGACAAAATCCAGGTGGATCGTGTTCAGTTTATAGGTATATCCCGTGTAGGGATCCGTCATTGTGTATTCCTTGCCGCTGGAAACGAAGGTCCAGCTTGCGTGGATGCCGGTGTGAAGGTCCCTGAGCAGGCGCCATTGCATTTTTCCGCCGAGCGAGGCACCGTAATCCGTCATGCGCAGATCAACGGCATGGGAGCGCCTGATCTGTCCCATGGAACTGTAGTTCGCCGCAGCCATCAGCTGCGTCCCGGCAAGCAAAATAAGGATGATACGTTTCATGGCTTTTCTCCGTAAACCTGTTCAAAGATATACTTCATGCCGAAGAGCGTGAGCGATTTGTCAACGTGCCTGATATAGCGCGAACGGGGAGCGATAACCCCGGAGAGTCCCCCGGTGGCAATGACCGTTACCGGATGTTCCCCCCACTCATGACAGATACGTTGTATCATACCGTCTATCTGATCAATAGTTCCCCACATTAATCCCGACCGCAGGCTTTCGCATGTGCGGGTCCCGATCACCTTTTCCGGGAAATCGAAGGTCACGTCCGGCAGCCGGGCCGCACGCCTGAACAGGTCACGACCCGCGGTCTCCAGGCCGGGCATGATCACCCCGCCGACGTACTCGCGTTGTCCGTTCACGATATCAAAGGTCGTCGCCGTACCCATGTCCACAACGATCAGCGGAGCCCGGTAACGCTCAAGGGCCGCAACGGCATTGCAGATGCGGTCGGCGCCCACTTCGGAAGGATCGTCGTACAGGATCTTCAGGTCCAGGGGAAGCCGGTGATCCACAATAAGCACCCTGCAGCCGCAGGTCTTCACGCAGGCATCTTTCAGCGTGGTCGTCAGGTGCGGCACCACCGAGGAGATCACGCAGCCCGTGATATCCTCCGGACGCAGCATGGCTTCCTCCAGATGCCGGCGCAGTAAGCCGGAATATTCCGGGCCCGGCAGCACGGGAGAACTCGGGACCCTTTGTTCGCTCACGATCTCGTCGTCCCTGACAAGGGCGGTGACGATCTGTGTGTTCCCCGCATCGATACAGAGATAAACGGGCATTATTTTCCCAGTTTTTGATTGATGATCTCACGGGTGGCGGCCGGATCCGCCTGTCCCTTTGTCTCCCGCATGACCTGGCCGATGAAAAATCCGAACAGTTTTGTTTCGCCGTCCCTGAAACGCCGGACAAGTTCGGGGTTTGCTTCGAAGATCCTGTCGATCAGGGATTCAAGCGCCCCGCTGTCGGAGATCGGTTTCAGGCCCTTCTTTTCAATGATCTCCCTTGCGGAAGCTCCGCCCGAGGCCATTTCGTCAAGGACAAGCTTGGCCGTCTGGGGTGTGACCTCCTTTTTCTCCAGAAGGACGAGCAATTCGGCAAGCGCTTCGGCGGAAACCGGAACCTTGCGGACGGATCTTCCCGTTTCCGAGACGATCCTGAGGATCTCGTTACGCACCCAGTTGCAAACGGTTCTGGGCGCATTGAAAGTCTTCAGCACCGCTTCAAAATAGTCTGCGGTCTCCTTTTCTGCGGTGAGTGCTGAAGCGTCCTCTTCGCTCAGGCGAAGGTCTTTCATAAAGCGCTGCTTTCGTGCTTCCGGCATTTCCGGAAGGGTGGAACTGATCTTTTCGATCCAGGCTTTATCGATATGAACGGGGGAAAGGTCCGGCTCGGGAAAATAACGGTAATCATGCGATTCTTCTTTGGAGCGCATTGAACGCGTTGTTCCCGATCGTTCATCCCAGAGCAGGGTCTGCTGAATAATATTTCCGCCTGACTCCAGCACTTTCCGTTGACGGCTCACCTCATATTTCAGCGCCCGTTCCACATTGCGGAAGGAGTTCATGTTCTTCAGCTCTGTCCTTGTGCCAAAAGCTTTTTGTCCTTCCGGTTTTAAGGAGATGTTTGCGTCGCAGCGCATGGAGCCTTCCTCCATGTTGCAGTCCGAGATCCCGGTATAGCGGACGATCTGCTTCAGGGTCGTTAGATACTGGTAGGCTTCTTCCGGTGAAGCAATGTCCGGTTCACTGACGATCTCCAGAAGGGGAGTGCCGCAACGGTTGAGATCCACCCGGGTGCCGGCTTCGGAGTGCATGGATTTTCCCGCATCCTCTTCCATATGAATGCGGGTGAGTCCGATGCGTTTTTGTTTTCCGCCGGCTGCAATATCGATATGGCCTTCATAACAGATGGGATCGTCGTACTGGGAGATCTGATAGCCTTTGGGCAGGTCGGGATAAAAATAATTTTTCCGGGCAAAGGTGCTGTACGGCCGGATACGGCAACGGGTCGCAAGCCCGAGCATGACCGCACTGTCGACCATTGCCTTGTTCAGGACCGGAAGGGCACCGGGATAGGCAAGGCAGACGGGACAGACATGTGTGTTCGGAGCGTCACCGTAACTGACCCTGCAGGAACAGAATGCCTTGGTCTCCGTGTTCAGCTGAACATGTACTTCCAAACCGATGACAATATCCCAATCCATGCAGACTCCCGTTTTATGACACGAATTTAATCAGATTCCCTATGAATACCAAAGGTAAATCGCGGACGAAAAAAACCGGGATCCGGGATGAAAGCATCAGCACAGGGTGAAAGGCAGTCAAACCGATCATGCCGGACAATGTCTCCGCACATGCAGCCTGAACATTTCATGACGGGCCGGCATATCCCCAAACCGGACGGAAGCTCCCGGACGGGATGCCCGCGGAAGAAAATTCATGACAAAAGCGTCTTTCCCGCGGGAAAAAGATCCTTATATTAAGGCATGAAGAAAAGGATCATACTTATATTCACGCTGGGCGTTCTGTGGCTTCTGATAGCCGGCTGTATGGGAAGTGAAGCGCCCGAAAACGTTCTGGCCGGCAAATGGAAATATACGAGCTATTACACGGGGAACTGGGAAAAGATCATTTTCCGGGAGGACCTCAGTTACCGGCTGGAAACCTATAACGCCGCAAGCCATAACTCCACAGTGATGACCGGAACATACCGTTATGACGAAGATCAGTTCGTGCTGCAGCAGCGCACGGGGATGGATTATGCTTTTGACTATTCGGTATCGGGAGACAGCCTGTTCACCATGCACAAAATTTACCTCCGGCAGTGAAACAATCCCCTTGTGAAAGAGGGGAGTGATATTTCTCCCGCGGGCCTGGCTTTCCGGGAAAAATAAATAGCGAAAGCGTGAAAATAATTGTAAATTATCGGTTGATAATGATTTTGTTTATATGAGATCTGAAATTATAAATCCCGAAATTGAATTACTGGAGGAGGAGCTGGAATATTCGCTTCGGCCCGCCTCATTGGATGAATTTATCGGGCAGAAGAAACTGATCGAAAATCTGAAAATATATATTGAGGCGGCCAGGAACCGGAAGCAGCCGATGGACCATGTGTTGCTTTTCGGTCCTCCGGGGCTGGGGAAGACGACCCTGGCGAATATTATCGCCGCGGAACTGAACGCGAATATCCGCACCTCCTCCGGGCCGGTGCTGGAACGCGCCGGAGACCTGGCCGGGATACTGACCAACCTCGAAAAGGGAGATGTGTTCTTTGTGGATGAAGTGCATCGCATGAACCGCATCGTGGAAGAATACCTTTATTCCGCCATGGAGGATTTCCATATTGACATCATGATCGACAAAGGGCCCAGCGCCCGCAGCATACAGCTGAACCTTGAGGGGTTCACGCTTGTCGGCGCCACCACCCGGGCGGGCCTGCTGACATCCCCGATCCGGGACCGCTTCGGCATCACGTTACGGATGGATTACTATTCTCCCCGGGAACTGACCCGGATCGTCATGCGTTCCGCAGATATCTTAAAGATCAGCATCCAACGCGATGCCGCAGCGGAGCTCGGAAAGCGCTCGCGGGGAACGCCGCGCATCGTGAACCGCCTGCTGAAACGCTGCCGTGACTATGCGGAGGTCAGGGGAGACGGCGTCATTACCAAAGCGATCACGGACGAAGCCCTGAACATGCTTGAAGTCGACGGGATCGGGCTTGACAACATGGACAGGCGGATACTGAAAACGCTGGCGGATCATTTCGAAGGCGGGCCGGTAGGATTGCAGAATCTTGCCGTGGCGATCGGTGAAGAAGCCGAGACCATCGAGGAAATGTACGAGCCCTTCCTGATCCAGGAGGGTTTTGTGCAGCGTACGGCCAGGGGGCGCATTGCCCTTGACCGGACCTATAAGCACCTGAATATTAAAAGATACAAATCACATTCTCAGGGGAGTTTATTCTATGACGAAGTTTGAGATTTTCAACACCCAGCCGAGAGCATTCCGTTTGTCGGATTTTGATTTTGAGCTGCCGAAAGAACTGATCGCCCAGTATCCGAGCGACAAGCGCGGAGAGGATCGCCTGATGGTGGTGAACCGCGGGGAAAAAAGCATTTCCCACCATCGCTTTTCCGATATCCTTAAATTTATCAATGCCCCGGACTGCGTGGTTTACAACAATACAAAGGTCTTTCCCGCACGCCTTTTCGCTTCGAAGGATAAGACCGATTCCGAGGTCGAGGTCTTTCTGCTCCGCGAGCTGGAAGAACAGATATGGGAGGTACTTGTCAAGCCCGCCCGGAAAGTGCGTATCGGGAACAAATTACGTTTTACTCCCAGGATCTATGCGGATGTGATCGACAATACCATTTCCGGGGGACGCGTGATCCGCCACAACTGTTCCAAAAGCACCTTTATGAAGTATGTGATGAGCAAGGGGAAATCCCCGCTGCCGCCGTATATCAAACGCGACAGCGAAGCAATCGACAGGGAGCGCTATCAGACGATCTTTGCCCGGGAGCTCGGCGCGGTGGCGGCACCGACGGCCGGACTGCATTTCACACAGGAAATGATTGACAAGATCAGGAAAAAAGGTGCGGAGTTCGCTCCCATTACCCTTCATATCGGCCTCGGCACCTTCAGGCCCGTCCAGGTGGAGGATCTTCGCCGTCATCAGATGGACTCCGAATACTTTGAGATCCCGAAACGTTCGGCGGAAGCCGTGAATGAGACAAAAAAGGGCGAGGGCAGGGTCTGTGCGGTCGGGACCTCCACCGTCAGGGCGCTGGAGTCCTCCCTGATCTCCGGGATGGATGTGAATCCCAAGAATACCTGGACGGATAAATTCATTTATCCGCCGTATAAATTCCAGGTGGTGGACATGCTTGTCACGAATTTTCATCAGCCGAAATCTACGCTCATCATGATGGTATCGGCATTTGCGGATCATGATCTTATCATGGAGGCTTATGAGGAAGCGGTAAAGGAAAAGTACCGTTTTTATTCCTACGGCGATGCAATGCTGATCATTTAAGGACCCGTTTGTCCATTGTTTAATGCGGTATATCAGCGGCCGGACATTTTTCCGGCAGGAGACGTTCCGTAAAAACCATATTCGGGCCTGCAGATGTACCGGCGTGGAAATCTTTGCAAAACATTCGTTAAAGACGTATAATTACAGCATGAAATACCCGGAAAGAAAACTGGCGGTCATTATTCCCGCGGCGGGAAGCGGCAAACGGATGGGGCAGGCCGTACCCAAGCCTTTGATCCGGCTTGACGGCATGACGATACTGGAACGGACGCTCCGGCGCTTTTCGGAACTGCCCCTGTATGAAATGATCGTGGTGATCTCGGAAGCAATCCGGAAGGAAACCGAACGGATCTGCAGCCGGCTCGAAACCCCTTTTCCGCTTCGCCTGGCAGTCGGGGGAAAGGAGCGTCAGGATTCCGTCTGGAACGCCCTGGGGGCCCTGGACCGGGAGAGCGATATTGTGGCCGTCCACGATGCCGCCAGGCCTTTTTTCGACCCCGGGTTCTTCCGCCGTGCGTTCTCCCTGCTGGAGACGCATGACGGGGTGGTCGCAGGCTGTCCGGCCGCCTATACGATGAAGAAAGTCAGCGGCATGCTGATACAGGAGACCCTGCCCCGAGAAGCACTCTGGCAGGCCAATACCCCGCAGATCTTTCACCGGAAGATCCTCGAAGACGCTTACCGTGACGCCATGGAAAACGGATTTTACGGGACGGACGATGCCATGCTGGTCGAACGCCGGGGCGGGAGGGTTGCAGTGACACCGGATACGCCGCAGAACATAAAGATCACCACGGTGCCGGACCTTTTTGCGGCAGAACAGATCCTGAAACAGGAAAAGGAAAAAGAATATGTTCCGTATCGGACAGGGATATGATGTCCACCGTTTAACGGAGGGACGCCGGCTCATTCTGGGCGGTGTGGACATACCGCACCCAAAGGGCCTGCTGGGCCACAGTGACGGGGACGTGCTTTTGCATGCCGTGATGGACGCGCTTCTGGGGGCGGCGGCGATGGGTGACATCGGGAAACATTTTCCCGACAGCGATCCCGCCTATAAAGGGGCGGACAGCCTGAAACTTCTTGAAAAGGTCTGCAGGCTCCTGGAAACACAGGGGTATGAGATCGTCAATATCGACGCGACCCTGGTGCTCGAGCAGCCCCGGGTCGCCTGCCATATTCCGCAGATGCGGGAACACATTGCCGCAGCCGCAGGCTGTGAGAGTGAAAGGATATCGGTGAAGGCAAGCAGTGAAGAGGGGCTCGGCTTTACGGGAAGCGGGGAAGGCGTGGCAGCGGCGGCGGTCGCACTCATTTCCCGGAAATAAAGATGGAATTTTTTCATTCGGTCCTGGACCTTTTCTCGCACCTTCAGCCTTATCACTATATGCTGCTTGTCTTTGCGGCGTATTTTATCGAAAACCTCTTTCCTCCCCTCCCGGGTGATACCATGCTGGTGTTCAGTGCATACCTGTTCGGCGTTTATCATTATCAGGATGCTTTCATCTGGCTGTATGTTTTCAGCGTACTGGGTGCGGTCAGCGGATTTATGACCATGGTGTATATCGGAGGGTATTTCGGGCGGCAGTTCTTTTTCGAGAAGAACTACCGGTACGCTCCGCGATCCTTCTTTGAAAAAGCGGAGGAGTATTTCCTCCGGTACGGATGGGGCGTGATACTCGGGAACCGCCTTTTTTTCGGCATGCGTCCGGTGATCGGGCTTCTTGCCGGTATGTCAAGGATGCCCCGGCTGCGTATTTTCCAGCTGCTGACGGTGTCCGCGCTTGTCTTTAATGCGGGGTTTATGCTTTTAGGCGTATTCCTTGGCCGGAACTGGCCGCTGATAGAGAGTATTCTGAGGAAGTACACGGGACTGACGATCGTCCTGACGCTGCTGCTTATCCTGTTGCTCCTCTGGCGGATCATCCGCAAACGAAAAAAGAAATAGGCAGTGCTTTTCCCTTCATTCACGGTTTCCCGCAGGAAAGGCATCGGTGACGGAATCTCACCGGCCCGCCCCCCCCCGGCAACTCGCGGTCTTTCCGCAAACGGGATCATCGCCCCGGATCTGTTGGGTCCCGGCGTCTTGCGGCGGGCGCCCCGCAGGGTCCAAAGCCCGGCAATGTTTACGGCCGGCGCTTGAAGCTTACCGCTCACGGCGCCCGTTTTTCACATTGCATATCCGGCGGAACTCCTTAAATTACCCATAACGCGAATTGTTGAATCGACAGGGAGATATGATGACCATTGTTACACGTTTTGCACCCAGTCCGACAGGTTTTATCCATGTCGGCAGTCAGCGCACGGCACTTTACAATTATCTGTTCGCCCGCAGCAGGGGAGGCAAATTCATTCTGCGCATTGAAGATACGGACCGGAACCGGCATGTGGAAGGGGCCGTTGAGAATCTTCTGGAGACCCTGCGCACCCTGGACCTGGAATTTGATGCGGGGCCGGGGAAAGAGGACGGGAACGGGCCCTATTTTCAGAGCGAACGCCGGGAGATCTATCAGAAGGAAGTGGACAAGCTTCTTGAAGCGGGATATGCGTACCGTTGTTTCTGCTCTCCGGAACGCCTGGAGAGCGTGCGGAAAACACAGCGGGAAAAGGGGCTTCCCACCTCCTATGACGGCAAATGCCGCGAGATCCCGCCCGCGGAGTCCCGACAACGTGCAAGCGCGGAAGCCCATGTGATCCGCCTGAAGATCCCGGACAGCGGCGTTTGCCGGTTCCACGACATCGTCCGGGGCGATGTGAAGATCGACTGGTCACAGGTGGATGATCAGATCCTGGTTAAATCGGACGGGTATCCCACCTATCATCTTGCCAATGTGGTGGACGATCATCATATGAAGATCACGCACATTATCCGCGGCGAGGAATGGCTGCCTTCCGTGCCCAAGCATTTGTTCCTTTACAGGGCGTTCGGGTGGGATGCGCCCGAGATGGCGCACTTGCCGCTGCTGCTCAATACGGACCGGTCCAAATTGTCCAAACGCCAGGGGGACGTTGCCGTTGAGGATTACCTCAGCAAGGGATATCTGCCGGAAGCGCTGAATAATTTTCTCGCCCTTCTTGGCTGGAATCCCGGGAGGAAGAACGAGATATATTCCATGGAGGAACTGATCCGGGAATTTGATATCAACAGGATCACAAGATCCGGTGCGGTCTTCGATGTAAAAAAACTCAACTGGATGAACGGCCAGTATATCCGCAAAATGGACAGGTCATGTTATCTGGAAGAGGCAAAAAAGTGGCTGGACGACGTCAACATAAACCGGGAAAAACTCGATACGGCGCTGCTGGCGGTCAAGACCTCACTGAGCACTTTCCGCGATATCCCGGAAAAACTGGAGGTGTTCCGCGGCGGTCCCGCCAAGCCGGGTCCCGAGGCAAAAGCCATACTGGAAGCGGATTCAAGCAAGGAGGTCTTTCAGGCCTATCTCGGCGAAGCGGAGGCATTGACCGGCCTTGACGCAGAAGGGTTTAAAGCGCTTATGAAATCGGTGCAGGCGTCCACCGGCGTAAAGGGAAAACACTTATGGATGCCCGTGCGTATCGCACTGACCGGAGAAATGCACGGACCCGAACTGGGATATATCGCGGAATACCTCGGCAAAGAAGAGAACATCAGAAGGGTGCGGAAACAGCTTGAACAATCATAAATGCAGACGCTGACCCCACATGCCAAGATCAATCTCGGACTGCGGATCCTGGGCCGGCGCTCCTCCGACGGATATCATTTGCTGGAGACGGTCTTTCAGGAGCTGGATTTCGGCGATGTGATCGATGTCCGTGAAAGCGGAAAGCCGGGTGTCTTTACATTATCCTGCGATGATCCCGGAATTCCCTGCGACGAGAACAACCTGATCCTGAAAGCGGTACGGGAAATGCGTCCTTATCTTCCGGAAAACACAGGGTTGCATTTTACCTTGAGAAAGAATATTCCTCCGGGCTCGGGCCTGGGGGGCGGATCCTCGGACGCGGCTGCCGTGTTAAGATATCTGAACACACGGGCGGGCCTTGATCCCGCGCAACTGAAAGACATTGCCGGGTGCATTGGCGCAGACGTACCTTTTTTTCTTTACGGCGGTACGGCATATGCGCGCGGGACCGGCGATATCCTTCAGCCGGTGAATATCCCGAAAAACTGGAAAGCCGTTCTGGTCTTTCCCGGCATCAATATCCCGACAGCATGGGCTTATAAGCAGTTAAGAATTTCCTTGACTGATAAGACAAAAAAAGCTATAATACCCAGCCTGATGAAAAAAACGTTTTCCTGGCAGATATTTGAAAATGATTTTGAAAGAGCAATTATACCATCATATCCGGAAATCGGTGAAATAAAACGCCGCCTTTACGAACTTGGCGCCGTGTATGCCGGTTTGTCGGGCTCGGGCTCGACTGTGTTTGGGATTTGCGAAACGTGCGGCATTGCTGAACGGGCTGTCCGTGCCTTTGAACGGGCGGTGACAGCCGAACCGATATAAATATATTCGGGGGTCGTTCAATGGCAGGACAGTTGGTTTTGGTCCAACCGATCGGGGTTCGAATCCCTGCCCCTGAGCACGCGAACAAAAGCCTGAACATACTATTCAGGCTTTTTTTTTGCGTAAAAGGGAGGTATTATGAAGAACAATGCAATGAAAGTATTTTCGGGTTCATCCAATCCCGGACTTACCAAGAGGATCTGTGAGGTGCTGGGTCAGCCGCAGGGGGCGCTGACCACAAAAAAATTCTCCGACGGAGAGATCTGGGTCCGCTTTGACGAGAATATCCGCGGACAGGATGTCTTTATTGTCCAGTCCACCTGCCAGCCGGCTGACAACATCCTGGAACTGCTCATTATCCTGGATGCCGCAAAACGTTCTTCGGCGGGCAGGATCACCGCCGTATTGCCCTATTACGGATATGCACGGCAGGACCGCAAAGATCAGCCCCGCGTTCCCATTTCCGCACGGCTCTTTATGGATATGATCGTCAAAGCGGGCGCCAACCGCATTATTGCCATGGACCTCCACTCAATGCAGATACAGGGATATGTGGACATCCCCTTTGACCATTTGTTCTCGGAACCGGCATTTATGAAACATTTCCGCAAACAGGGCCTTTTCGAGGACCCGGAACTCGTGATCGTCGCTCCGGACATGGGATCGGTGGCGCGTTCGAGGAAGATCGCCATCTATATGCAGAAGAATCTGGCGATCATCGACAAACGCCGCATTGCACACAACAGGGCGGAGGCGATGAACATCATCGGGGACGTGAAAGGAAAAAAATGCCTGATCATTGATGATATGGTAGATACCGCAGGCACGCTGGTGGCCGCGGTCAAACATCTGAAAGCGGAGGGTGCCAAAGAGGTCTTGTCCTGCTTTACACACCCCGTGCTTTCCGGCCCTGCGATCGAAAGGATCAAAGGATCCGATATTTCAAAGATATTCACGACGGATTCGATCGCCCTTCCGGAAGCAAAGATATTGCCGAATATGGAGATCATCAGCGTATCGAACATCCTCGCATCCTCCATTATGCGTTCGCATCAGAACGCATCCATCAGTGATCTGTTCTACGAATTCAATCTAAACCGTTAACAAAACAGGAGATATTCAACAATGACAGAACAAGTACTACAGGCCGAGTCCCGTAAAGGGCCCGGTAAAGAGGCAAACCGGAAGCTGCGCAATCAGGGGATCATCCCTGCGGTTTTCTACCACAAGGGGGAATCCCTTCCCATGCAGATCAACGAACTTGAGCTGATCCGCATGTTGAAAAGCGGCGATCAGGTCATTGCGCTGAAAATGGACGGCAAAAAGAAAAAGGCACTGATCAAGGAGATACAGTACCATCCCGTCACCGAGAGGATCATCCACGTTGATTTCCAGGAAGTCAGTATGAGCGAGGTTATCGAAGTGCTCGTTCCCCTGAATTTCACCGGGACCCCCGCGGGGCTGAAAGAAGGCGGCCTGTTTGACGTCAATATGCATCAGATCGAGATCAAATGCAAGGCTTCCGACATTCCGCATCAGCTGGATGTCGATGTTTCCAAACTCGAGATCGGGGATACGATCCATATCGAGGACCTGGATTTCGGAGATCTGGAGATCATCACCAGTCCGGATATCCTGGTTGCCGGTGTTACCGTCGCCAAAGACCTTGTTGAAGAGATCGAGGCCGAACAGGAAGCTGAGCTTGAGGCCGAAGAAGCTGAAGAAGCCGAAGAAGGCGAAGAAGGCGAAGAGACCGGTGAGGGCGAAGAAGCCGGTGAAGATGAAGAAGAAAGCAAGGAAGAGTCCGGGAAATAACAACGTGAAAGCAGTCATTGGCCTGGGAAACCCCGGGAACCGTTATCGTTCGACACGCCACAATGCAGGTTTTCTCCTGCTTGATGCGCTGACTGTACGGCATCATTTGCGCATGAAGGCCGGAAAGGGCGAATATATGATAGCATTGTCCGATGATGAAGCAACTGCATATGTGAAACCTCTGACGTATATGAACAAGAGCGGAACAGCGGCAAGGGATCTTCTCAGGCACTATGACATCATGCCGGAAGACATGCTCATCCTGCATGATGATCTGGACCTCAGCCTGGGAAAGATGAAGTTCAAGGACGGAGGATCCGCAGGGACCCACAACGGACTGCGGTCCGTGATCTATGCCCTCGGCAGTGACGCGTTCCCGCGCCTGAAGATCGGGATAGACATAGAAGGGCGGAGGGAAAACTGGTCGCCGGAGGACTTTGTCCTCAGCAGGTTCTCTCCACTGGAGGAAAAGGTCCTTGAAGAGATCATCCCGCTGGCGTCCGACGCCGTCGATGTTTATGTGGCGGAAGGTCTCGGATCAGCCATGAACCGTTATAATCAGCGTTCATTAAAACAAGAATAACATTGAAAGGAGCATAAATTGCGATATTACGAAATGCTTTTTATCGTGCATCCGAATTATGAACAGGATCGTCTGGAAGCAGTGATCGATTCGGTAAAGAAAGCGATCACAGACAAAAAGGGAAAGATACTGAAAGCGGACGACTGGGGGAAACGCAAGCTGGCCTATCTGATCAACAAGCAGCGGTACGGAAGCTATGTGCTGATGTACTTTGAGATCGACCCGAAGCAGGTGGATGAGATCCATCACTGGATGGAGATCCAGCATCAGATCCTGCATCAGATGATCATCCGCCTTGAAGAAGCACCCAAACTGTCCGAGAACAGTGAGAACCCCGATTCGCTCAATGCTTCGTCCTATTCCGGAAAGCCGGGTATGAAAACGGAGGAAAGCGAAAGGGACAGGGGCAGAGAAGAAAAAAGATCTGAAGCAAGATCAGAAAAAAAATAGGAGAAGAACATGGCTTTCACATCCAGAAATAAAATATGCAAATACTGTGAGAACAGGAAGATCAGGATCGATTACAAGGACTACAAGAACCTGCGGCGCGCCATCACCGACCAGGGAAAGATCATTCCCCGCCGTGTGACCGGTACCTGCGCCAGACATCAGCGTGAACTGGTCAGGGCCATAAAACGTGCCAGGAATGTTGCCCTTTTGCCGTATTCATACGATGCAAACCAAAACTAAAGGAGATACAGCATGAAGGTCATATTGAAGAAAGATGTTGAAAAACTCGGGAATACCGGTGATGTTGTATCTGTCAAGGACGGTTACGCCAGGAATTTCCTTATTCCGCAGGGGTTATGCGTTCAGGCCACACGCTCCAATACCAGGATGGCGGATGAACTGAAAAAGATCCAGGACAAGAAATCGAAAAAGGCGGAAAATGCCGCGCAGAACCTTGCGAAGAAGCTGAAAGACATTTCGGTTACTGCAACGGTCAAAGCCGGTGAAGAAGACAAACTCTTCGGCTCCGTCACCAGCCAGGTCATTGCCGACCTTGTTGCGGAAAAAGGCATTGTGATCAACAAACACGACATACTGCTTGAAGAGCCGATCAAGGAACTGGGCGTCTTCGATGTTCCCGTAAAACTTGGTGCCGGCGTCAAGGGCGAGATCAAGGTCTGGGTCGTGAAAGAGTAGGTCTCAGAACCACTTCAGCACTACATATGGAACGAATAAAAGGCCTCCCTCTGCGGAGGTTTTTTTATGTATGGCTGTGAAGCGTCTAAAAAATATCCTGTTGATCCTGCCGTGACCCGCGAGGTGTAGGAAGCGGGGTGATCCTGTCAAACACAACATCATGTTGATCCGGTTATCCCGTCAAAAGGATCATCATGCATATCCTGTGATCCTGTCAAAAGGATCATCATGTTCATCCGGTTATCCTGTCTACATATCCTGACGATCCCGTGATCCCGTCTGAAAAGCCATTCAGTAAATCCGGTGATCCTGTCTGAAATACCATGTTATCCTGTCGTACCCCGCCAAGAGAAAAAGCAGAACCAATCGTTCATGACAACCATCGCCTCTTTGCCTCTTCGCTTCCCCGCTTCCCCGCTTCCCCGCTTCCCGGCTTCTTCGCTTATTCGCTTATTCGCTTCTTTGCTTCTTCGCTTCCTGTGATCCTGTCGAAAACAATCTCCTCTCCGACCGGTATTTGCTTTCAATACCGTTAACAATTCCTTAAATTCTCTGCGTAAAATTGCAAGTGGAGGATATTGATCAATGCCGGCATATATCGTGATGGGTGCGCAGTGGGGCGATGAAGGCAAAGGGAAGATCGTTGATGTTCTTGCCGAAAAAATGGATTTTGTCGTACGTTTTCAAGGAGGGGCCAATGCGGGCCATACGGTGATCCACGGCGACACCCGCTACGTCACCCATTTGATCCCCTCGGGTGTGATCTCCGGCAATTCAGTCAATATTATCGGGAACGGATGTGTCGTGGATCCCCGCACGCTTCTTGAGGAAATGGAAGCCCTGGAAAAACAGGGCGTCCGGATCACTCCCGCTAAATTCATTATTTCACCGCAGGCCCACATGGTGTTGCCCGTACACCGCTATCTTGACAAGCTCCTGAACGAAAAGATCGGGACCACGGTAAGGGGTATCGGTCCGGCATATACCGACAAGGTCAGAAGAACCGGCATCCGCTGGGAACGTGCGTGCGACGGCAGTTTTGCAGAAGCCTGCCGTGAGCACCTTGACTTCCTGGAGAAGGTCTATGCGGTGATCGGGAAAGAAGAAATGGAGAAGCTTCGTGACGGCATTCCGGCATTGGCAGCAACCGTTGAACGTCTAAGACCTTTTGTCCGGGATGCGCGCCCGCTTCTTGCGCAGGCGGTAAAAGAGGACAGCAATATACTTTATGAAGGAGCGCAGGGAACCTTTCTGGACATCGACCACGGAACGTATCCCTATGTCACTTCTTCCAATACCAGCATCGGCGGTGCTTACACCGGAGGCGGTGTATTCCTCGATTTTCATAAGCGGATCGCGATCATGAAATCATATACGACCCGTGTCGGCGAAGGGCCTTTCCCTACGGAACTCTTTGATGAGACCGGAGAAAAACTGCGGCGGAACGGTAACGAGTACGGCGCGACCACCGGACGTCCCCGTCGCTGCGGATGGCTCGATCTGCACCTGTTAAAAACCTCATGCATGATCAACGGATTTAATTATATCGTTTTCTCAAAAGTAAGCTGCCTGTCCGGTTTTGAGACCCTGAAAGTCGCTGTCGACCACGATCCTGACGGGAAACCCGTCTACGAAGCACTGCCGGGATGGGAGGAGGATATTCTGGGATATACCGATTTTGCGACATTACCTGAAAATTGCCGCCGGTATATCCGTTTTGTCGAGGATTTTCTGGGTGTCCCCGTCGGAATGGTTTCCACGGGCCCCGACCGGGATCATGTGATCCGCCGCCGGCCGATCCTTTAGCCGAGGACGCTCCTGCGGGGTATTGACCGGTTCATGCGTTATTTTAGCGCTTCCTCATTATCAAAAGTACGATAGGGACTAAGCTCGGTAAAAATAAAATCATAGCTTCGGGAATGATCAATAAGCGTTTCTGCAAGAATTTTTCCAAGTCCCGGTCCCAGCATGAATCCCTGTCCGCACATGCCGGCGGCAAGGAAATTGTTCTCTATTTCACGGTTGAATCCGATAAGCGGAAAACCGTCGGGGGTCATGGGATAGAGTCCGCGCCAGGTCCGGCGCACCCGCAGGTAACGCAGCCGCGGACAAATATTGATCATGCGCCTTGTGACCGAAGGCAGGAATGCTGATGTATTGTCACAGTCGAATCCCGGCTTCAGCGGGGAAGGGGTAATACAGAAAACAACCTGTCCCTCGGTATTCTGGTAAAAATAATAGTTCTGAGAATTTTCTGCAGGGCGGATATCCACGATCATGGGATCGAAAAGGGGCTGGACCGGTTCCGTGATCCCCGCTTCGTGGGAGTCGGGGTTAACGGGGAAATCCTGCCCGCTCATCAGCCCGATCTCCCGGGCATGGGCGCCCGCGCAATTGATGACCAGGCCGGCCGAGAATGCTCCCGCATCGGTATGCACCGCATTGATATACCTGCCTTTGGTATCGAGATGTTGCACTTTTGCGTTAAAATAGAAATCCGCGCCCGCACGCTTTGCCAGCTGGCAGTAGGCGTCCGCGGTCAGCAGCGGCGAAGCGGAACCGTCTCCCGGTGAATAGGTTCCCCCCAGAAGCCCCGACATATTGATCCCCGGGACCAGCTCCCTGATCCTTTCGGGACGTATCCAGCCGATTTCCAGATCCTGCTTTTCCTGTACCTTCAGAAGGGCCCTGAGTTCACGGGCATCCTTTTCACGGTAAACCGGATACAGATATCCGCCCTGTTTCCAGTTGATATCGATCCGGTGTTCGTCTTTCATGGCGGAAAGAAGGCGGATGCTTTCCCGGCAGATCGCGATCTTGGCCGGATCGGAATGGGTCGCCCGGACGCCGCCGATCGCCGCACGGTTCTGTCCGCGTCCCGGTGACACTTCTTTCTCTATGACGGCAAGCGAAACGCCTTTTTCCGCCATGTAATAGGCAAGGGGAAGTCCGACACTGCCGGCACCGATGATCACGATATCATAATGCATCAACACATCATCCTTCTCCGCTGTCACGGTGTTTTTCATTGGCCAGAACATGTATCGGGATCTCTACACTGAGCGGACGGCGGGTATTCTCCACGATCGCTTCCGGCGGGATATTGAGCTCCCTGAAGATCCGGGGAAGCAGCAGGGAGCAGTTCCTGCCGCCGCAGGAGCCCATTCCCACCCGCAGGGCTTTCAGCTGGTTCATGTCGCGCACATGATGTTCCCTGATGAAATCCCGCACCTGTTTTACCGTGATCATTTCACAGCGGCAAAGGATGGCGTCATCCGGAAGATAGTTGAAGGAAGTTGTTTTGGAAGGCCGGGTCTCCGCTTCCGGCTGCACGCGGATCCCGGCGATATCCGGGGCATTTCCCAGGGAAACCTCAAGCGTGACCAGCGTAGTCCGGCCGGGCTTGTAATACCGGAGCTTCTTCACGGTGCCTTTCTCCAGAAAATCCCCCTCCATATTCATGAGGTCCAGCTTGTCTCCGTCCGTAAAATCCGGAATAAATTCATAAGGGAGGATGATTTCCGCCTTTGTTTCACCGATCCTGCGGGCCAGGCTTATGGCAAGCCCCGGACAGACCGCCACACATTTCATGCAGCCGGTGCAGCCGCCCGTATATTCGGGAACATCAAGGATATTCCCCCGGCGTTTTTTCAGCCGGATCGCGTGCACGGGACAGACCGTCTCACAGGGATTGCAGGGGATCTCCTGCACACAGTGGATGACGGGACGGAACCGTTCATCCAGCACGGTCTTTTGCTTCGGGAAAGTTGTTCCGGGCGGACTTTTCAGGATTTCCGCTTTTTCATGGAAGGAGGGGTCGATGCGGATCTTCCTGCCGAGCCGTTTTGCCATGTTGAGTCCCGCGATCCGTCCGCCGAACATGGCGGAGGAGGCCTCCGCGATCTCATCGGCATCCCCGGTTTTTACCACAGGAAAGCCGAAACTTGCTGCCGTATCGTAGTTTTCGTCCACCGGTGCCAGTCCGACGGCGATCAGCAGGGTGTCTACCTCAAAGGTTTTTGCCGTATCCAGCAGCGGGCGCTGCCCTGCGCCGACACCGGCGATGGTGACCCGTTCCAGTTTTTCTGTTCCGCCGGCATGCAGAATGGTATGCCGCAGATAGAGGGGAACCCCCATGCGGCGGATCTTGTCCGCGTGTACCTTGTAGCCGCCGGGCCGGGGCAGGATATCACAAATGCCCTTTACGCGGATGCCGGCCTGCAGGGCATGATAGGCGGCGATCAGCCCCACGTTGCCGCTTCCGACGATAAAGAGGCGGTCCGCGGCCTTAATGCCGTCACGATTGACCAGGGTCTGGAAAGCCCCTGCGCCGTAGATCCCCGGAAGCGGATTGCCGGGAAACAGCAGAGAACGTTCACGGGCGCCGGAAGCAACGAGCAACCCTTTGAAATCAATAATTTTATACGTGCGGTTATTGACGAATGCGCCGGCCTTCCGGTCCTTGTAGATACCTGCGATCATGGTGTTGTTCATCACCCGTATTCCCGGATGCCTGCGGACTTTTTCCCCGAGAAGCGCCGCGATATCAAGTCCGCGCGTTCCCGCATAGCAGTCTTCGGTGGAACCGAAGAATTTATGTGTCTGCAGCAAAAGCTTGCCCCCCAGTGCCGCCTTGTCATCGGCAAGGATAACGCTGAAACCCGCTTCCGCCAGTTCCAGTGAAGCCGTCAGGCCCGAGGGGCCTCCGCCGATCACCAGCACGTCGCAGGTTTCCTTATGGTCGCGTGTTTCTCCGATCGGTTCAGCGACACCGGGCAGTTCCGGCAGGCCGTCCAGCGTGCGGATATCCATCCCTTCTTTCAGGGGCGTGATACAGGATTTTTGCGGGAGACCGTCGATCAGAACGGTACAGTGCGAACACTGGCCGTTCGCGCAGAAAATACCCTGCGGCGCATGATTTTTATGATGATAGGAAAAGATATGGATATCGTTCGCGATCAGGGCACTCGACACCGCATCATTCTCATTGCCAAAATAGGGATCACCGTTAAAGGTAAAAGGGACATGTTTTTTGTCCCTTACCGTGATCAGCGGATGTTGGATCAGTTCGCGCACCAAAGACTCCTTATGCAACAGCGGGAATGTAGTAAAAAAAATGCAGAAAATCATCTAAAATGTCCCGTGAAACACCGCTTATGAAAATGCGGGCCTGCATTTTATTGGTGACGGAAAATGAATAAATTTGGAATAGTCGTCAGATATCCTTAATTTAAAATCAAAAGTTATTAGAATAGAAATACTATAAGGCGATGAAATGGAAGCCGGAGACAAGAGTGTACTGATCATTGAACAGCATAAAACCCATGCTGAATCGATATATCATGATATCAGGCATCTTTTTGACCGTTATTTCCTTGCATTTTCGGCACAGGAAGTCCGCGAGCATGTCGAAGACCATGTCCCGGACGTGATCATCACCAATCCCTTTTTCGGGGACGGCAGCGGACGTTCATGTATCCGGATGCTCCGCAAAGATCCCAAATTACATGCGGTCCCCATCATCGTTGTGAGCTCCCTGCCGGAAAAGCAGGTGAAGCTTGACTTTTATTCCCAGGGCGCGGATGCCTATTTTCAATTGCCGTACGACAGAGAAAAATTCAGGAGCACCATTGAGGAAAAGCTCCGTCGTCATGTCCGTTTACTGGTCAACAAGGGGATAGATACCGTGACGGGATTTTCTCCCCGTTCGGTCTTTGAGGAAGCGTACCGCCGGGATCAGGAAAAAATACGCAATTCGGATGAACACGGCGTGCTGGGGCTGCTGGCGCCGGTGGGCATCGATTTTGTGATCCGGGATTACGGCCTGGAAGCCGGTGATAAATTAATGTCCGAGACTGCAAGGCTGATGCGCGAAATGTGCGATCGCAGGTTCAGGGCAACCCTCTGGACACAGAAATCGATCCTGTTCTCCATTCTCAATAAAAAGCACGAAGATATTCTGCACGGCCTGGAGGACCTGCGCAAACATTATCTTGAAGTCATGCATTCCATTACCCAATTGCAGATGACCCCCGGCCTGCGCGCGGTGATGATCCCGGTATCGGCGGAGACGGTGCTTGAAGAACAGGTTGACAAGCTCAGCGAACGGCTTATCCAGATATCCAGGGATCCCGAAGCGGACCCCGTACAGTTTGTTGCCGAACACATATCCTCCAAACGTCATATCATTCTTGCGGATCCCGATCCCGTTGCCGCCAATATCATTTCGCACCGGCTGAAAAAGGACGGTTTTGTCGTGAATGAGCTTCATGACATCGATGAGATCTCCTCTTATGCACATATGAACGATCTTGCGGCGGTCCTGGTCGACACCCTGGTTCCCGGCGGCGGAATATCCATCGTGAAAAAATTGGTTTCCCACCCGGTATTGTCCGGGGTGCCCACGATGTTATTAAGCCGTTTCGGACACGAAGAGGAGATCGCGGAGGCCTTTGAAGCCGGAGCGGAGGATTATCTGATGAAACCCCTGTCGCTGATCGAGCTTTCCGCGCGGGTGAAACGCTTGACGGACTGATCATGACTGAGTTCTTTTCTACATTTGTATCCGGATTTATTCACGGCGGCGAGGATCGGGTCATCCTGATCACACTGGTCGTTCTGACCTCGGTTTTCCTGCTGGTGATCACCGTGCTTTTTTTCATCACTGTCTATCTCCGGATCCACAACAGGGCAAAGCTGATCCGTCACAAAAGGCTGGAAAAGCAATGGGACCCGTACCTGCTTGCCGTGATGGACGGGACCCTGAGTCCCCGGGAAGCATCCACAAGGATCCGCAAAAGGAATTCGCTCACTTTTCTTCTCTATCTTGAAGATTATATACGTTTGCTGAGAGGGAAGGAAAAGGAACGCCTGGAAGCACTGGGCCGCATGTCTTCAAAGAAGCTCGAGAGCCTTCTGCACTGTCCCTTCCGCAGAAGGCGTTATCTCGGCCTGCATCTTCTGATCCTTTTTCACGGCCGCATTCACAGGAAAGTCCGGCTGGATCCCCGGGACGGGGGCATGAGCCTTCTGAGCATCCGTGAATTGCAGAATACCCCGGAAGTGGAAATAAAAAAGCAGATCATTCAGTTCTTATATAAATTCCCTTACCTGAGTCCCGTCTATATGAGCAATATCCTTGCGGGCATGGGCGTGGAGATCATCCCTGTGCTCCGGGACATTATTAAGCACAGGAAAGACCGGCCGTTCATGCAGATCGTTGCCATCGACGCCCTGCGCAGGATGCATGATGCGGATTCATTACGTATGACCGCCCAGGTATTGCATCGCGATCAGGATCCGGGCGTTCTGCGTACCTGGCTGAAATATATTGAAGACCGGGGTGACCGGCAGTATCTTGAAGCGGTGCGCCCCTTTATCTCTCATCCCCGGACGAATGTACGCA
>JAGYLW010000109.1 GCA_018400915.1 Fidelibacterota bacterium | reverse complement strand
CCGACGTGTTTTTCAAGACCGTCGCGCTCGGTGTCACGACAATCCCCGAGCTGTCTTCCTCCATGGGCCAGCTCGCGCCGACTGCCGCGGCCGTGGGCGTGCCGATCGAGACCCTTGGCGCCGCACTCGCTACGCTGACGTTCAACGGCATCGGCACCAGTGAGGCGGCGACCGGGCTTAAAGCTGCGCTCTCCAACATCATTGTCCCGTCGAAAGGGGCCTCGGATGCGGCGGGCGGAACTCTGCCTGCGTCACGGCACCACAACGGTGGAAATAAAGACGGGATACGGGCTCGAGCCTGCGGCGGAAAAAAAGATGTTCGAGGTGATCCGCCGGCTCGGCAGGAAGAGCGGGCTTGAGACTGTACCGACCTTTCTCGGCGCCCACGTCTATCCGGAAGACCGGGACCCGGCGGCCTATCTTGACTGGCTTGTGAACGGGGGACTTGCAATGGCGCGGGAATATGCGGAATTTGTGGATATCTACTGTGATGCGGGCGCATTTTCTTATGCGGATACGGAACGTTTCCTGAAAGCGGCGAAAAAAAATAATATTCCTCTGAAAATCCATTCCGGACAATTCGAACCGTTGGGGGCGACGGGGCTGGCTGCGGAACTGTCGGCCGTCTCGGCCGACCATCTCGATCATGTCGCTCCGGCGGAGTTCGACGCCCTCCTGCGCGCCGGCACGGTCCCGGTCTTCTTGCCCGGCTGTTCCTACTACATGCAATACGGTTATCCCGACGCAAGGCCCTATCTGGATGCCGGGATGCCGGCGGCCCTGGCCACGGATTACAACCCCGGCACCTGCCCCTCCCTCTCCCTGCCCATGATGATGTCGCTCGCCGTCATGCATATGCATTTCACCCCCATGGAAGCCCTGCGCGCCGTGACGTTAAATGCCGCCCGCGCGCTGAAACGCGATGCATTTATCGGTTCGCTCGAAAAGGGCAAGCAGGCGGATGCCATCATCACCGCCGCAAAGGAGCCGGATGACCTGACGGGGATGTTCGGTACGAACCTTGTCCGGACCGTGATAAAAAAAGGGAAACTCATAAGCCAACCCTTATAAACAGGACATGTAACGATGGGAAAAAAACCTTCATGGCGTACCGTCGGCCTGCGTGCCTTCCAGGTTCTCGGCATCCTGATACTGGTCTTTCTGACCATCAGTACTTTCATTCCCCAGCGGAACGAATTCCCTCCCGGAGAATACCCCGGGGAGATTTCCCGCCCGCTGCGCCTGCTTTTTCTGGACCGTTTTTATGATTCTCCCCTTAACGCCGCCCTCTGGATCGCCCTGTCACTGATGCTGATCGCCGCCGTGATGTTCAACGGCATCCGCTCATTCCGCCAGAAGATCCTGCATCTGATGCTGGCGGCGGTCTTTCTGCTGGTTGCGGCGGACAAGTCCGGAAACGAACGCTTTTTCATCACATTGCGCGAAGGGGAAACGATATCGCTCGACAACTACGTGTCGCACCGCGCCGACGCCCACAACGTTGACCTGACGCTCAAACGTTTTGAGATCGAGATGCATACGGACGGGCGCACCCCCAGGGCATTCCGCAGTTATCTCCGCATTAACGGGGGTAGGCCGGCCGTCCTCTCTGTGAACGATCCCCTTGCGGTCGGGCGTTACCGTCTGTATCAGTCCGCGTACGAAAAACATTTCTATTTTGTCGTGAATGTGAACGACACCCTGTACGAAGCCACCTTCGGTGACACCCTTCCCTCTCCCTCCGGCCCTGTGGCACTGGATGCCTACGATCACCGTTCCCGGCGCTTCCGGATGATGAAAGACGACACCGCCTTTTATGTGCCGCTTGAGACCCCGGTTGTAAAGCATCATTCAGAATGGTACATTTCACCGCAGGGGGAACACTACAGCTCCGTCATTGAAGTGGCGGAGGTGAGCGGCCTGCGCTGGCTGCTGGCTGCGGGCCTGGCCTATCTTGCCGTGATGGCCTGGGATTTCTGGCTTTCACGTAAACGCAGGAGGAAAAAATGACGGAAACCATACTGCTGATCACCGCGCTTGTTTTCTACCTGCTGAGCCTGATACTGCAACTGACTGTGCCGGACAGGAAACAGGGACAATATGCTCTCTTTCTTGCCGTGTCGGTGCATCTCGGCCTTCTGGCCGTACGCTCCGCGGCGGCCGGGCATCCCCCCTTTACGAACATCTACGAGACCTTCCTCCTGCTCCCCTTCCTGACGGGACTGCGCCTGATCCTCTGGCCGAAGCAGTCGGACCGGCCGCTCCGGGCGATCCTTACCGGCGTGGCGGGAGTCTTTTTGCTGGTCGCCCTCTTCCTGCCGGGAGACCTTAAGGTGATAAAGCCGCTGATGCCGGCGCTGAACAGTTTCTGGATGTATATTCACGTTCCCGCCTATTTTCTCGGTTATATGGCCCTGATCGTCGCGCTGGTCTATGCCCTGATGATCCTGTTTGCCCGGGATAAGGCCAGGGCCGGGGAACGGGAGCGCAAGATGGAGGCGGAAATAAGGATCACCTTCTTTTTCCTGAACCTCGGCCTGCTGACGGGGGCGATCTGGGCTTATGTCAGCTGGGGGAATTACTGGTCCTGGGATCCCAAGGAAACCTGGGCGCTCATCAATATTCTTATCCTGGCCTTCGTCCTGCACCTTCACCGCCCCACCGCCCGCAAAAAGGCATGGATCGTCATCCTGACGGCCTTCAGCGTTGCCTTTACCTACTGGGGGGTAAGTTTTATTCTATCCGGACTTCACTCCTATACCTGATATCTCCCTGCTGCTGCTATTCCGGCAAAAAGATGCGGGTTCCAAAATTAATTTGCATTTATTTATAAAATGTTTATATTAAAACAACACATTATTCAGTGAGATGGAAATGAAAACACGTATACCTGTCTTGTTACTGGTTTTCATGGCGGTTCTTCCGGCCGCAGAACCGGCCTCCGGAAAGGACGCGCTCGGCAGTCTCCGCTACGAAGACTTTGAAAAACCGAAGGCGTGTAAGAGCTGTCATACAAGGATCTATCAGCAATGGCAGCAGGCCATGATGTCCCAGGCCTATACGCATCACTGGGATGAGATCGAGTACTGGGATCTCGCCGTGCCGCATGCCGAAAAACACCCTGAGCTCAAGGCGACCGTTGACGGCTGCAACGGCTGTCACGCCCCCCTGGCGTATCTTGCCGGTGATGTTCCGCCCCCGCGGCCCGAAGAAAATTCCCGGGCGAATGAAAGTGTGAGTTGCGACCTGTGTCACAGTATTACCGCAGTGGACGGACAGCCGGTGAATTTCAACTGGGTCTCCGAACCCGGCCGCACGAAATACGGCGCAAAGGAAGGGCTGGAATCCCCGCACCATATTACAAAATTCAATGATATCTATACGGTTTCGGAATATTGCGGTTCCTGCCACAATGAACAAAACGACTTCGGCATCTGGGTGAAATCCACACAGATCGAGTGGGAGGAAGGCCCTTATGCGGAGCAGGGCGTTCCCTGCTTTGTCTGCCATATGCCCAAAGCTCCCGGCCGCAGTGCGCCGATGGCGGAGGAGGGCATGGTGGCACAGCACGTATTTCTCGGCGCCCACAATGAAGCGAAACTGAAAAGCGCCATCGAGGTCTCCATCCATCCGGATGAAAAAGTCATCCCCTACGACGGCACGGTGACCTTTCAGGTCGAGCTGTTCAATGCGAAGGCCGGGCATAAGGTCCCCACGGGCTCCGTTGAGGACCGCATCATGTGGCTGGATGTCCGCGCCGTCGATGCAAACGGGAAGGAATATCATCTTCCCGTGGACAAAAAAGGATTTGAGGGAGAAGCATATACCATCGCGGCCGATGCACTTGCCTACCGCGATATGGGCATTCCGCTCGGCCGGGAGGGGTTTGAAGGTGTTCAGCGGGACGGCGTGCCGGCCGGGAACCGTATTTTCCGGATGCCCTATTTTGATGAAGACGGGATCATGACCATCATGCAGTGGAACACGCACTCCCTCGGCGTGGATTACCGTATCGGACCGCGGGAGACCAAACTGGAACATTTCACCTGGGAAATGCCTTATGATGTCGCTTTCGGCGATGTTACCGTCACCGCCCGCCTGAACTATCAAAAACTCGTGAAACCCGTCGCGGATTTTCTCGAGGTGCCGGAGGACGAGAGCGAAGTGATCCTGATCAACGAGGCATCGACCACGATCGAAGTCTATGATTAAAGGAGTCTTTTTATGAAAAAGTATTCGTCCGGATTGATCATTGTGTGTTTGCTTGTTCTGCTGACGGCGCAGAACGCCATGGCCGTCCCCGCTTTTGCGAGGCGGTATAAATATTCCTGCACTACCTGTCACGATCCCTTCCCCCGCCTGAAGGACTACGGCGATGAATTCGCGGGCAACGGTTTTATCGAGCCGGAGGAAGAGCGGGAACGCGACTATGTGACGGGCGGGGACGACAAGCTCTGGCTGAACCGGGATTTTCCCTTTGCCGTGCGTTTCGACGCCTATGCCCTCGCGGAAACGCAGGGTGACGTGAAGTGGGACTTTCAGGCACCCTTCGGCGTCAAACTGCTCTCCGGGGGCACACTGTACAGGAACATCGGTTATTATTTCTATTTTTATCTCTTTGAACGCGGAGAGGTGGCCGGACTGGAGGACGCCTATAT
>JAGYLW010000108.1 GCA_018400915.1 Fidelibacterota bacterium | reverse complement strand
ATTCCGCTTTCCCACAAGCCGGAGACCTGGAAAGAGTCCTGGGGGACCTGGCCGGGGACCTACAAGGCGGGTGTGGCTTCCGCGGACCAGGCCATCTACTTTGAGATGGACGATCGATTCAATAAGGAATTCTATCCTGCTTTCAAGGCCTACCGTCCGGAGGATGTTGCAGCGGGGGAAGAAGACAAGCTGACCTACGGAGGCGCCGGCCTTCACGTTGTGACCCGCGCTTACCAGTGGTCCAATCCCGAGGCAAGCGATGTGGTCTTCTTTGTCTACGAGATCACCAACAAAAGCGAGAACGACTATGAAAAGGTCGTCTTCGGGATGTTCGGGGACCCCCATATAGGAGGTACCAACGATTACTCCGACGACATGGCCTATTTTGACAATGAACTGAACATGGTCTACGGCTATGACGGCGATGACCGCGGTGACTGGGGCGGGAGTACCGGATGGCTGGGATATACCTTTCTGGAAAGCCCCGGGAATCCCTACGACGGCATTGATAACGACGGCGACGGCATGGTCGACGAATCCATGAGTGACGGCATTGATAACGACGGCGACTGGGACCCGGAATTCCATGATGTTGGAATGGACGGCCTCGGACCGCTCGATCCGGGGTATCCCGGACCGGACGAAGGGGAGGGAGACGGCGTGCCGACAGCCGGCGATCCGGATGACCCCACCAAGCCCGGGGAACCGAATTTTGACGGGACGGACCTTGATGAGGCGGACCAGATCGGTCTGACCAGTTTTGACGCATACCAGTACGGCGCCGATGCGGTAAAATACGACAAGAACATGTGGAACCGTATGAAACCGGAGGTCCCCCTGACGGATGACAATACGGAGATCACGCAGCGCGCCGACAACATCTTTCTCTACGGATCGGGATATTTTCCCCTGAAGGCAGGTGACACCCAGCGCTTTTCCATTGCGCTTCTGATGGGTGTGGACAAGAACGATCTTTACCAAACCGCCCAGACGGTGCAAACCATTTATGACAACGGTTACCAGTTCGCAGTGGCCCCGAACAAGCCGGAACTGACGGTTGTACCGGGCGACGGCAAAGTCAGTCTCTACTGGGACGACAACGCCGAATATTCCTACGATCCCATTTTCGGTTATGATTTCCAGGGATATGCCATCTATCGCGCCACGGATCCGGGATTCAATGAATGCCTGACGATCACGAACGCCTACGGCGTGCCGACCCTGCACAAGCCCATCGCAAAATTCGACAAGGATGACGGTATCAAAGGTCCCGCAGAGGTTGGTAACGGCGGCGTCCACTACGATCTCGGCAATGACAGCGGCCTGCAACACGAATATGTCGATACCGGCCTGGTGAATGGTGTCACCTATTATTATGCCGTTTGTTCCTACGATATTGGAGATACAAGCGGTGTGCATAACCTGACGCCCACCGAATGCACGAAGATCATTGACCGGGACGCCTACACGAATGAGATCACGGTGGATAAGAATACCGCCATGGTAACCCCTCAGAAACCCTCGCCGGGTATTCAAAGCCCGGGTTTCTTCAACGGTGAGATCGACCGCTCGAAATGTAAATTCGGTACAGGTGATATTGATATTAAATTTGCCGATGAATCCGCGGTCAAAGAAGGGATGGAGTATACTGTCACCTTTGATACATCGGGCATCGCGGCAGAGCTGGAAGTTTCCGTAACGGACAGAACAACTGAGTATCACGATACTATTGATGTGGTAAGCAGTCTCTGGCTGCAGATGAACAAAACCCGTGTGACGAACGTGAAGGTCCGGGATGAAAGCAATAATCCGGTATCTTCCTCACTGTACAATGTTGATAATGCGATCGGACGTATTCAGTTCGACAATTCCCTGCTGAACCGGCGTATGTACATTACGTTCAACTATCAGCCCGTATATCAGAGTCCCTATCTGAACGGTGAGGACGCCATTCCGGTCTTTGACGGTATGAAGCTGTATGTGGTTAATGACGAACTGGAAAGGGATACGAAGCGCTCCGGCTGGCTGAACAGTGAAACCAACCTTCTTTCCGGCATACAGCGTGAATCCGACACCGTCCACACACATGACTATATGCTGGTCTGGAATGAAGCCTACAAGAGTGAGCTGACGGCTTTTGACCAGTATGCACCCTTTAAGGTCTATGATCTCAGTGCGGACACGGCGCAAGTTCCGATTTATATGGCGCCGGTCTCGGATGATGATGAATATCAGCTGAATTCCGATGTCTTTATCATGAGCCGGCCCACCCCCTCGTTCGATTATGCCGTCTGGAGGCTGTGGTTCAATGAACCGCCAAGCGGTGAGACCGTATGGCCGCAGGATGGAGATGTCTTCCGTCTTATGATGAAGCGGCCTTTCAATACCCGGGATACGGTGCATTTTGCTACAGAGGAAGCGACGTATGATCCCGACAGCATCGATGATCCCCTCGATCGTATTTACGTTGTTCCCAATCCCTATTGTGCACAGGCGATCTGGGAACCGTCAAGCGGTTATGTGTCGGGGCGCGGAGAAAGACGGATATATTTCAACAATCTGCCCCCGGTGTGTACCATCAAGATATATACCATTACCGGTGAACATGTACGGACAATAGAACATAACGACGGTAGTGATATTAATGCCGTGATGTTCGACGGTTCTGAGTCCTTTGATCTTCTGAACAAAGACAATTCGGATATCGCCTACGGGGTGTATGTATGGCATGTGGATGCAAAGGCATCCGGTCTTGGTACGAAAACAGGTAAATTCGCGGTGATCAAATGAAAAAGCATATCATATTTCTTATCACATTACTTTGTGTAGCTAATATCCTGCCCGCCACAACCAAATCGGGGACCTCCGCTGCACAGTTCCTGAAGATCGGTTCTCAGGCAAGGAGCATGGGAATGGGTGAAGCAGCCGTGGCTTGTCCGGAAGGTCTTTCCGCCCTGCACTGGAATCCGGCGGGACTTGCGCGTTACGGCACGCAGTCGGCCACGTTCTCACAATCCAACTGGCTGGCAGGCACAAAATATACCAATGCCGCCGGCTCGATCGGTCTCGGACGCATGGGCACGGTAGGTGCACAGCTGACGATGCTGAACTTTGGTGAAATGGCGGTAAGGACCGAAGAAGAGCCCGAAGGGAACGGTGAATATTTTGTTGCCCAGAACCTGAATATCGGGATCTCCTATGCCAATAATCTGACGGACCGTTTTTCGATCGGTGGTCAGGTAAAGTTCATCAGGGAATCGATATGGCATATGAGTGCCTCAACAATGGCCTTTGATGTCGGTGCATTGTTCACAACTCCCTTTAAGGACATACGCCTGGGTATGTCGATCACCAATTTCGGCGGAAAAATGCAGCTCTCCGGCAGAGATGTGCGTTTTTTCAATGATCCGGCGGAAGACATGTACGGGAATAATGATCAGATCCCCGCCAATTATGAACTGGACGAATGGGCGATCCCGCTGACATTCCGCGTGGGGCTTTCCGGCGAATTCATTGACAGGGGTTCCCTGAAATGGACCTGGTCGTTTGACGCCCTGCATCCCAGCGATAATACGGAGTACATCAATCTGGGTACCGAACTTGCGCTCTGGAAGATGCTGTATCTGCGGACCGGGTTCCGGACACTGTTCATTGACGAACGGAGCGGGGGCTTCACTGCCGGCGTCGGCATGAAATATCAGTTCACTCCGTCCTACGGCATCGAGTTTGATTACGCTTTCGTCGATTATGGTGACCTGGGTTATATCAATATGCTGACCATAGGGATCAATTACTAGAACAAGGACAGCAAAGAAAAAAGGCGTTCCGCTGGAACGCCTTTTCCCGTATATGGGACAATATTCTTCGGCTCGATGAGAAACCCGGGAAGCTGAGATCGAGAGGTCGATCTTTATGGTAATATGCGGGCCCTTATGGACTATAGAGGTACGGGAACGTCAGATGACCGCCGGATCCCGATAAAGATCATGGAAATTAGGAGATGAATTGATCAGGAGGGAAAATAAAAAGCCCCGGTCAAAACGACAGGGGCTTTGCTTGCGTTCTGTCTCCGGAAGGGATTATTCGGAATACTGTTCAATGATGCCGATCTGGCGGATGGCGATGCTGACGTGCTCGCTGTTGGGATAGTAGGTGATGAGATTCTGGAATTCCTGGACCGCGGAGCGCATCTTGCCCATCTTGAAGTAACAGAAACCCAGTTTGAGCTGCGTGTCGTCATATTTGTCAAAGGCGTTGGTGTTAAAGACCTCATTGAATGCGTTGTAAGCTTTTTTGTACTGCCGCAGGGCATAATAGCTTTCGCCGGTCCAGTATTTTACATTCCCCGCCATGTAATGTTTGGGGTTCTGCTGATAGAGGCGTTCAAAGATCTCTACGGCATCGCCGTACCGCTGGTAGTAGAACTTGTTCAGGGCGTCCTTGTAATCGTCCATGAAGGTGTCTTTTTCTACAATCTCGGGTATTTCAATTTCGGGAGCGGCTTCCGGCATTTTGATGTTGCGGATCACGCTGATCAGGGTATCCAGCCGGATCTCCATTTCGTCATTTTCCGCTTCGATCCGGTCAAGTTTCGAATGCAGTTTTGTGGTGCGCTGAATATAATATTCGTCCATGGAGGCGAAGGAGAGGGTCATCGTG
>JAGYLW010000107.1 GCA_018400915.1 Fidelibacterota bacterium | reverse complement strand
GGGGCTGTATTTCTTTTGTTTCTTTTCTTTGTACATCCAAAGAAAAGAAAAAATGAATAGACTGCATCATAACATCCTCTTATTATAAATCTTGCAAGGAAGATATTCAATCGTCAAATTGTGCAGATCCTGAAATAAATTCAGGATGACGGCGTTGGTGGAGTTCAGGATGACGCGTTGGTGGAGCGTAATGCCCTCCTCTTCCTATTCCAGCACGATCTCTTCCCCGGTATCGCTGACGATCCCGCCTTTCAGGCGGAAGGCCTTCAGCGGGAGACGGATGATATGCTGCGCTTTTACATTCTCCGGTGTGGGACCGAAAACGATCACATTTTCCGCTTTCAGTGCATCCCTGACCGGTATCCCGGCCCGGAGGAACCCCCGGGTGTTCAGATGGTCTGAATTTACCCAGACACGCGCGGAATCCAGGGCGTCAACCTTTTCCCATACCGCTTTCCTTTCTGCGGCGGGACAGGTTTCACGGTGATAAACAAATACGGCATTCCCTTTCAGGGCGGAAGTTTCCAGCTGAGTGACTGAAGTGTACGTGTCATCGGCAAAACGCTGATAATGGTCCACTTCCCCGCTGATCACAATAAGCCTGGCCCCTTTCAGCTGCGCCAGGCGCGCCCGGGCTTTCAGCATCTGGTTCAGCGGTTCCAGAAGGACGATCACATCCGCATCCATAAGATCCCGCATGCCGGCATGTTCCCTTCGTCCGTCGCCCGGATCGGCGGTAAATTCGGTGCTGAGATATTCCAGATGATGTTCCTTTGCAAAGGCAAGCGCGTCACGGATCATTTCATTCGTCATTTTCGGCGGGATCAGCAGGACACTGCCCCGGGGAATGTCCTTCAGATCGCTCAGCTTTTCGGCGTCATACTGAAGGTCCTCGTTCTGCCATCCGAATTTTCCCCTGTAGCAAAGATCCTTTCCGTTATAACCATTCCCTTCCCGGGGAGCGATCTGCAGCACGGTCTCCCCCGCATGACGGATACTGACTTCACAGGCCGCGCCGCATTCCGTGCAGCGGCTGTTGCGGGTCTGGTAATACCCCGGATTCGGCTTGTATCCCCTGGTTTTCGGCAGAAGGGCGCCGGTGGGACAGACCTCGATACATTTCCCGCAGGTGGTGCAGGGAGTCTCTTCCAGTTTTCCGCCGAACTCAGGTCCCACAAGGGTGGAAAATCCGCGGTACATATAGCCGAGGACCGCAGGTCCCTGAATTTCTGCGCAAACCCTGATGCAGCGTCCGCAGTTGATGCACTTGTTCGGGTCCCGGACAATAAAGGGATGGCTGTCATCGACGGGGTGGTCGGTATGTTCACCGGCAAAATGTCCCTGATCCGCACCGTATTCGGTGGCATAATCACGAAGCAGGCAGTCATTTCCGGCCATACAGCCGCATTCCAGGCACCGCGAGGCTTCCTCGCGGGCTTTATCCCGGGGAAACGGTTGTTCCACTTCCCGGAAATTCCCTTTTCTTTCCTCCACTTTCAGCGTTTCGGCATACAAACGCTCCGCCTTCTTGATATGGTCATATTCGGCGGGAGGGATATCTTCGGTCCTTTCCGCTTTTTTGGAATTGAAAGCGGGCATCGTCCGCATGATCTCTCCGCACAGAAAACGGTCGATGGAAAGCGCCGCGTTTTTTCCGTCGGCGATCGCCTCGATCGCTGTGGCGGGTCCCCGGCGGAAATCCCCGCCGGCAAAAACCTTCCCGTACCAGTGCATGGTCGCTTCATCGGAGTCGGCAATATTTTTTTCTGTCAGCCTTATGCGCTTCCTGTCGATCGCATCCTCATTTCCGAAACAGGAGACATCGGTCTTCTGAGAGATGGCTGCGATCACGGTGTCAAAGGATCCCGCATAGGTCTTTCCGGTCGCGAGCGGCCGGCAGCGCCCGCTTGCATCGGGTTCGCCGAGTTCCATGTGTTCGATCACCAGTTCTTCCAGTCTTCCGTTCCCCCGCATTTCCACGGGGTTCTCAAGGAAACGAAAGCGAACGCCCTCTTTTTCAGCGGCATCGATCTCGTAATCCCCGGCCGGCATTTCCCTGCGGGTACGCCGGTAAAGCAGGGTGACCTCCGCCCCCTGGCGCAGGGCTGTCCGCGCGCAGTCGACTGCGGTATCCCCTCCTCCGACAACCGCAACCTGTTTTCCGATCGCCGGCGTATTCCCCAGTGCCGTATCGCGCAGGTAGTCGACTCCCAGCAGAAGACCGTCCATGTCTGCGCCTTTGATCCGCATGGGGACGGCCGCCTGGGCGCCGATACCCATGAAAACGGCATCATAACGGTTCTCAAGGTCCTGCAGAAAAATATCTTTTCCCAGCCGTTTCCCGTAATGAATATGCATCCCGCTGCTGCACATGATCCGGATCTCCCGGTCCAGCACCGTCTTGGGAAGACGGTATTCCGGGATGCCGTAGCGCAGCCATCCGCCTGCCTGCGGCATGGATTCGAAAACATCGACCTGATAGCCTTCGATGCCGAGGTAATATCCGCAGGCCAGGCCTGCGGGACCTGCACCGATCACGGCCACTTTTTTCCCTTTGGCTTCCTTACGCTCCGGCACATATTCCCAGTCCTCAAGCTCCAGGTCCGCCGCACAGCGTTTCAGCTGACGGATTGCAACGGGCTCATCCACCAGCTTTCGGCGGCATTCCTCTTCGCAAAAAGCGGGACAAATGCGGCCCACGGACATCGGCATGGGCAGGTCGCGCTTGATCACTGCGACCGCTTCCCGGAATTGTCCGTTCGCGATCAGGGACACATAGGTCTGAATGTCCACATGATCGGGACAGGCGGTTTTGCAGGGCGCTTCGCAGTCCGCATAATGATCAGACAAAAGCAGTTCGAGCGCCGTTTTTCTTGCCTTACGGACTTCCTCCGAATCCGTGATCACGGACATGCCGTCCCGGACGGCGGTACCGCAGGACGTGACAAATCCGCTGACTCCTTCCACCTTTACGGAACAGACCCAGCAGGAACCGTAAGCATTGAGTTCGGTCTCATGGCAGAGCGTGGGAATGTGAATGCCGTGCTCACGGGCCACTTCCAGAATGGTCTGGCCTTCTTTACAGGCCACTTTCTTGTGATTCAGGGAAATATGGATCATCGTGTATGTTTTTCCGTTTTTAACTGCGTATCACCGCATTGAACCTGCAGACGCGGTAACAGGCGCCGCAGGAAATACAGATATCCGGATCGATCTCATGGGCTTGCTTCGGCGCTCCGGAGATGGCGTTCACAGGACAGCTCCGTGCACAGAGGGTACATCCCGTACAGGCCCCTTTATCGATACGATACGTGACCAGCGCGCTGCAGACGCCTGCAGGACAGCGCTTTTCTTCAATATGGGCGATATATTCGTCTTTAAAATAACGAAGTGTCGTCAGCACGGGATTCGGCGCTGTTTTCCCGAGTCCGCAAAGCGAACTGGCAGTGATCTGCTCCGCCAGTGCCTCCAGTTTGCCGATGTCTTCGGGCTTCCCGTCCCCGTTCTGTATGCGCTGCAGAATCTCCAGCATACGGCGGGTCCCGATGCGGCAGAAAGTACACTTTCCGCAGGATTCGTTCTGCGTGAAATTCAAAAAGAAAGCGGCAATGTTCACCATGCAGGTACTGTCGTCCATGACCACCATCCCGCCGGATCCCATAATGGCGCCGGTCCTGACAATGGACTCGTAGTCGACCGCTGTGTCCAGAAGGCTTTCCGGCAGGCATCCTCCCGACGGACCTCCCAGCTGCACGGCCTTGAAGGGACGGTCGTTTTCGATCCCTCCGCCGATATCAAAAATGATCTCCCGAAGGGTCATGCCCATGGGGACTTCCACCAGTCCCGTATGCCGCACTTTTCCTGCCAGCGCAAATACCTTTGTTCCCCTGCTTTTTTCCGTCCCGTATGCCGCATAAGCTTCCGGACCGTGCCCGATGATCCAGGCCACGGAGGCGTAGGTCTCCACATTGTTGTTGTTCGTGGGCTTCCCCCATATCCCCGACTGGGCGGGAAAAGGGGGCCGCAGACGCGGCATTCCGCGTCTCCCCTCAATGGATGCGATCAGAGCGGTCTCTTCGCCGCAGACAAAAGCCCCGGCGCCTTCTTTGATCTTTATCTGCAGATCAAATCCGCTGTTGAACAGGTTCCTGCCCAGATAACCGGCCGCTTCGGCATCCGAAATAGCTTTCCGGAGGCGCTTTACCGCCAGCGGATATTCGGCGCGGCAGTAGATGTATGCTTCATCGGCGCCGACCGCATACGCACAGATCGCCATGCCTTCCAGAACACTGTGGGGATCGCTTTCCAGTACGTTCCGGTCCATAAAGGCGCCGGGATCGCCCTCATCCGCATTACAGATAATGTATTTCTTGTCTCCCGGGGCATCTTTTGCGAACTGCCATTTCCTCCCTGTGGGGAAACCCGCGCCTCCCCTGCCGCGCAGGCCGGAATCCCTGACGGTATTGATGACCTCCTGCGGAGTCATTTCCGTACAGGCTTTTTTCAGGGAGCGGTAGCCGCCGGTATCAGCATATTCCCGGATATTTTCGGGATCGATGCGCCCGGAATTCCGGGTGACGATGCGGACCTGTTTTGCCAGCTGTGCATTGGCCGGAGCATCCCGGCCGTCCGAAAGAATGAGTTTCTTTTCAGGCGGTGTGCCGCTGACAAAGGCCGGAATGTCTTTTTCTGAAAGATATCCGTAAACACGGCTTTCGCCGTTCTCATCGATGACTTCCGCCATGGGTTCGGCATAACAAAAGCCGAGACAGGCGGTTTTCTGCAGTTCAATGCTTTCCGGC
>JAGYLW010000106.1 GCA_018400915.1 Fidelibacterota bacterium | reverse complement strand
CTGAACAAGTACCTGTTAAAATCCGATGCGATCAAGCCCTGGCTCAATGCCCTCCTGATCGTCAGTATCTTTACGGCTCCGGCCGCGCGGGGCATTTACGGGCAGGAAATATTCCAGTCTTTCAGCAATGCCGTGGCAAAATTTTTAAGCATGGCCCTCTACGGGGCGGAATTCCTTTTCGGGAACCTTGCAAAAGCGGAGTATTTCTTTCCGCAGGCGGACACCTGGCCGGGATTCGGATATCTTTTTGCTTTTGTGGTGCTGCCCACGATCATTTTCTTCGGCGGATTTATCAGCATCCTTTACCACTTCGGCATCATGCAGCGCGTCGTGGAAGGAATGGCAAAATTCATGAGCTGGACCATGGGAACCAGCGGCGCGGAAACACTTTCCTGCTCGGCCAATATCTTTGTCGGGCAGACGGAAGCACCGCTGCTGATCAAACCTTTTTTAAATGAAATGACGGAATCCGAACTCCTGACCATCATGGTGGGGGGATTCGCCACCATTGCCGGCGGCGTGCTTGCCGGCTATATCGCCATGGGGGTGGATGCCGGCCACCTGGTGGCCGCCTCGGTAATGTCCGCACCCGCCGCCCTGGTCATCGGAAAGATCATCTATCCGGAAGTAAAAAAATCCAAAACCGCCGGGATGGTGAAAGTACCGAAAACGGACCGGGCGCAGAATGTGCTCGGAGCCCTCTCCAACGGCATCACGGACGGCCTGAAGCTGGCCGTCAATGTCGGCGCCATGCTTATCGGGTTCATTGCCATCATCGCCGTGATCGACCTGGGCTTTAACTGGGCGGATTCTCTGATCGACGGCAGGCTTCTGAACCGGGCTTATGTCGATTATAAGACCCAGAGCGGTTTTTCCCCCGTTTCCGGGGAATACGCGGGTATTTTCCCGGGATCGATACAGACTCTTTTCGGCTTTGTTTTCCGGCCCCTCGCCTGGCTGATGGGGGTTTCCTGGGAATTCGCCGATGAGGTCGGGAACCTCCTCGGGATCAAGATCGCCCTGAATGAATTCGTGGCATACGGCACGCTGGGAACCTATATCCAGCAGGGCGTGCTGGATGAGCGCGCGCGCACCATCGCCACCTATGCCATCTGCGGCTTTGCGAATTTTTCCTCCATCGGTATTCAGCTCGGCGGGATCGGCGCCCTGGCGCCGGGAAGAAAGAAAACCCTGGCAAAGGTCGCCCTGAAAGCCATGATCGGCGGCGCGCTCGCAAGCTGGATCACCGCGACCATCGCAGGGATCCTGTTATAATATGATCGACCCCGTTATAGATATCGTCCATTTTCTCGCATCGCGAAAATGCAGCGGACGCCGCACCGGCACACCGGGATCCGCCGCCGCGCGGGAATATATTATCGACAATATGATCCGTGCGGGAATCCATCCCTTTGCCGGGATAAACGGCTATGTGCATCCTTTCGGCGGATTGCCGGAAAACGCCAGGGGCTCGAATATCATCGGCTTCATCCCCGGCCGGGGCGAGCTGGCGGAACGTTTTATCCTTGTTGATGCGCATTATGACCACCTGGGAAAGTACAAGACCGGCCTGCGCTATTATCCCGGAGCGGATGACAACGCGGCCGCGGTCGCGGCGGTCCTGCATGCTTCCAGAATCTTCATTGAAACGGAATCCGGCACCACGCATGCCCGCCGCAGCATTCTTGTTACCTGCTTTGACGCCGAAGAACCGCCGTATTTTAATTCGGAACATATGGGGGTTGCGCATTTCTGCAAAGATTTTCCCGGCATCATCCAGCATGTCGATCTGGCCATTATCCTGGACCTGCTGGCGCACCGCATGGGCGAAGGCCGCGTGCCGGAAAAATTCCAGGAGATCTTTTTTGTCATCGGCGCCGAAAAATCCGGTGTCGGACCGGTCCTGGACGAGATGCAGTACGCGGTAAAGAACCTGTCCCCCCTGCGTATCGGTGCCCACGCCATTCCGCCCTCCGGGGATTATGTCCCTCTGCAGCAATATCAGCTGCCCTACCTCTTTATGACCGCCGGAAAATTCAATGATTATCATTCCTGCTACGACACGGCGGAAAAGCTCGATTACCCGAAGCTGGAAGGTATCAGCAATTATCTGGCGTATCTGCTGGCCGTCCTCGCCGCAGCGGACCCAAAGGTCTTCCGGTACGACAGGCTCGGAGAGGACGACCTGGCAACCCTGCGGACCCTGCAGCTTATATTCGACCGCATGGATGATGACGAGCACATTCCTAAAAACCAAAGCGCTGTCGATTATATTCAGAAACGTTTTATCCGGGGCGACGTCGACACGGTATCCAAACTGGAAAATATCAGGGATTTTCTGAAACAGGGACTCCAGAAATGCAAAAAGAAAGGGTCGCTCGATCACAACGAACGTTCCCGCATCAATTATCTTATCGAAGTGATCTCGCGCTACATGCATTGACGGAATGCGGCCTGCGGCCAAACACTCACAATGAATGTTCTCCACAAAAAAACCCCCTCCGGCGGAGGGGGTTTTGCTATCCTTAAGGTTCAGTATCCCTTATGCGTTCTCAAGCGCTGCCTGTGCAGCGGCCAGGCGGGCGATCGGAACGCGGTAGGGTGAACAGCTGACGTAATTCATGCCGACCCTGTGGCAGAATTTGACCGAACTGGGCTCTCCGCCGTGTTCGCCGCAAATACCCACTTTCAGGTCCTTGCGTGCGGAGCGGCCCCTTTTTGTTCCCATCTCCACCAGCTGACCGACGCCTTCCTGATCCAGTTTCTGGAACGGATCGTCGGCAAGAAGGTGTTTGTCCAGGTATATCGGCAAAAAGGTACCCGCGTCGTCACGGCTGTATCCGAAGGTCATCTGGGTCAGGTCGTTGGTACCGAAGGAAAAGAATTCCGCGGATTCCGCGATCTTGTCCGCTGTCAGTGCGGCGCGCGGGATCTCGATCATGGTACCGACAAGGTATTCCACCTTATCGCCTTTTTCCTCAAAAAGCTTGTCGGCGGTTTCACGGATAATGCTTTCCTGCATATCGAATTCCGCCTTGGTGCCGATCAGGGGGACCATGATCTCGGGCCTGGCTTCAATGCCTTTCTTCTTGCAGTTCAGCGCAGCCTCAAGAATGGCGCGTGCCTGCATTTCGGTGATCTCGGGATAGGTGTTGCCCAGACGGCAGCCGCGGTGACCCAGCATCGGGTTGAATTCCGCGAGGGAGTCGACCTTTGCCTTGACCTTTTCCACCGGCACGCCCATCTCTTCCGCCATTTCCTTCTGGTTCTCCGGTTCGTGCGGCACAAATTCGTGCAGCGGCGGATCCAGCAGGCGGACCGTGACGGGCAGGCCGTCCATGGCTTTAAAGATTCCCTCAAAATCATCCCGCTGATAAGGCAGGATCTTGTTGAGGGCCTTCTTGCGGCCTTCCGTATCCTCACTGAGGATCATTTCGCGGATGGCCTTAATGCGGTCGCCTTCGAAGAACATGTGTTCCGTCCGGCAGAGCCCGATCCCCACGGCACCGAAATTCCGTGCCACGGTGGAGTCATGGGGCGTATCCGCATTGGTGCGGACCACCATTTTCGTGTATTTGTCACAGAGTTCCATCAGTTCGCCGAAATCACCGTGCAGTTCGGGATCGATCGTCGGGATCTTGCCTTCATAGACCACACCGGTGGAACCGTTCAGCGAGATCCAGTCCCCTTCCTTGAAACTCCTGCCTTCAATGCTCATCGTACGATTTTTATAATTAATAGTGACCGCACCTGCGCCGGAAATACAGCATTTGCCCATTCCCCGTGCAACGACGGCGGCATGGGAGGTCATGCCTCCGCGGGCGGTGAGAATACCTTCCGCGGCGTCCATGCCGGAAAGGTCTTCGGGTGAGGTCTCAATACGGACGAGAATGACCTTTTCGCCTTTTCCGGCCCATTCCTCGGCCTCATCTGCAAAAAAGACGATGCGGCCGGTCGCAGCGCCCGGGGATGCCGCCAGCCCTTTTGTCAGAGCATCCGCTTTTTTCAGTTCATCCAGGTCAAAGACCGGATGCAGGAGCTCGTCAAGCCGGTTGGGCTCGATACGCCGGATTACTTCCTTTTCGTCGATCATACCGTCATGCAGCATGTCCATGGCAATGGTGACCATCGCCGAACCGGTGCGTTTCCCTGTACGTGTCTGCAGAAGCCACAGACGGCCGTCCTGGATCGTGAACTCGAGGTCCTGCATGTCCTTGTAATGATCTTCCAGCTTCTGCTGTACTTTATCCAGTTCTTTATAGACTTCCGGCATTGCCTCTTCAAGTGAGGGGAATTTTGTTTTACGTTCCTTTTCGGGAACATCGGCCAGTTTTGCCCAGCGCCTTGATCCTTCGAGCGTGATCTGCTGAGGTGTGCGCACTCCGGCAACCACATCCTCGCCCTGTGCATTGATGAGGTATTCGCCGTTAAAGATATCTTCCCCGGTCGCCGCGTCGCGGGTAAAGGCCACGCCGGTGGCGGAATTGTCGCCCATGTTCCCGTAGACCATGGCCTGCACGTTCACGGCAGTTCCCCATTCGTCCTTGAATCCGTGCATCTTCCGGTAAACCTTCGCACGCGGGTTGTTCCAGCTTCCGAAAACGGCGCCGATGGCGGCCCAGAGCTGCTCCCAGGGATCTTCCGGGAAACCGTGGCCGGTCACCTTCTTCACGGCTTTCTTGAATTTGTCGACCAGTTCCTTCAGATCGTCGACATCGAGTTCCGTATCCAGTTCGACTTTCTTTTTCTTTTTGGTGGCTTCGATGATCTCTTCAAACGGATCGATGGCTTCCTTGTTCTCCGG
>JAGYLW010000105.1 GCA_018400915.1 Fidelibacterota bacterium | reverse complement strand
AGAAGCTAAGAAGCGAATAAGCGGGGAAGCTAAGAAGCGAAGATGCTGAGAAGCAGGGAGGCAGCGTGCTTTTCCGGTGCTGTGAAGGATGGATATTCACAGAAACGAAAAACCGGCCGGGAGCGTGAACTCCGGCCGGTTCCTTTTATGGTAAAGCCCTGTATGTCAGGCTTGTTTACGCGTTCATACCGCCGTCCACAGGCAGGACCACACCGGTAATGAAACTGCTTTCATCGCCGGCCAGGAACATGGCGGCGGCCGCCACCTCTTCATTCGTGGCATAGCGCTTCAGCGGGATGGCCTCTTCAAAGCCCTTCTTGGCAGCCTCGGCTTCTCCGGGTGCGAAACCGTCTTCCAGGGAGCGCATCATGCGGTTGTCCACCGGTGAAGGATTGATGGTGTTCACGCGGATCTTATACGGGGCGCCTTCCAGTGCTGCCGAACGCATCATGCCGATCACGGCATGTTTGCTGGTCACATAGGGAAGGACGTTTGGGGTGCCCGCAAGCCCGGCCACCGAGGAAGTGATGACCACGGAACCGCCCTTTTCCTTCATCAACGGGAAAAGATGCCGCAGTCCGTAATAGGCGCCGTTGACATTGACGCCGATGAGCTTGTGGTAAACGTCCAGCGGATACTCATCCAGCGGCTTTACCTTGCCCTCAATACCGGCATTGTTGAAAAAGACATCCACATGCCCGAAGAGTGCTTTCGCTTTGTCCGCATAGGCTTTCACCTGCTTTTCATCGCTGACATCGGCTTTAAAGATATGTACGTCGGGAGAATCCAGCGCTTCCGCCGTTTCCTTCAGTGCATCTTCATTGATATCCACCAGCAGGACCTTTGCTCCCTCGTCCAGCATCCTCTTGGCGATACTGGCGCCGATGCCGCCGGAACCTCCGGTAATGACTGCGTTCTTGTTTTTCAGATCTTTCATAATTGCCTCCTTTTAAAATTACGCCCCTCTTTTGTCTAGACTTATTAAACAACAGAATACGAAATATGTTCCGGGAAGTCCGTGGCATCCGGAGGCGAAGGTGCATTAACCGAAGTGATTCCGTATTGATACAATATGCCATGTCACAAGCAGTGAAAAATGAACAGGTGTTTGTAATTTATAAATAAGGGAGAAGAATACAAACCCGGGAGGTTTTTTTAAGATTCGTTGAATAATGCATTATAAAACCCGGGTCCCGAAGTCCGGACAGGAATATTATTCCCATGAATGAGTTGTAAACGCGCACAATTTTCAATAAAATAAGGCATGGAGATAAGTACTGTTTTTCTCGACCGCGACGGGGTGCTGAACGCCGATGATCCGGGATATGTCCTGCGGGAAGAGGACGTACAGGTGCTTCCGGGTGTGCCGGAAGCCGTAAAAAGGCTTACGGATGCGGGGATCGGCATGATCATTGTCAGCAACCAGCAGGCGGTCGGGAAGGGCCTGCTGAGTATGGAACGGGCCGAGGCCATTTTCCGGAAGGTCATCGCCGGCGCGGAATCCGCCGGGGGAAGGATCACGGACTATTACTATTGTCCGCATCTCCGTGAAAGCAACTGCACCTGCCGAAAGCCCGGCACGGGGCTGTTTGAGAAAGCCGCCGGGGATCATGATATCGCATTAAGTGAAAGCGTGTTTGTCGGCGACGGAAGCGGGGACGCCGGAGCTGCGGAACAACTCGGCATCCCTTTCTACCTGGTGCGGCAGGGCTGGTGGGAAAGGACCCGGGAATTTTGTGAAGACCATCAAATCCCCTATACACTTGTAAGCAACCTGTTCGCGGCGGCAGAGGAAATCCTGAAGATCAACCAAGGGAAAACAACATGAAGATCTGCATACTTTTGGGCGGCGCCTCGCCGGAACGGAATGTTTCCTTAAGCAGCGGTACCGCGATCGGCGAGACCCTGAAAACACTGGGCCATCGGATCCTCTACCTGGACCCCGCCACGCCGCTGAAGGGAATGGAGACCTTCCGTGAAAGCCTTGGGCACATTTCCATGGAAAATACGGATTTCGAGGGAATGGCGGCATTGCGGGACCATTATTTTATTGAACATATCCCGTATCTGGAAAAAGAGGCGGTGGACCTGGTGTTCAACGCCCTGCACGGAGGCAACGGAGAGAACGGCGTAATCCCGGCGGTGCTGGAAATGGCCGGTATCCCCTTTACGGGGTCGGGATATGCCGCGTCGGCACTGGCGATGGACAAGTACCGCAGCAAGCTGATGGCGGCGGAAGCGGGGGTGTTGTCGGCGGATTTCGAAATTCACCGCAGGCCGGTACAGCGGCCGGACCGCCTTGCCTTTCCGCTGGTCGTCAAGCCCAATGATGCGGGGTCCACGGTGGGACTCAGCATTTTTTATGAACCTGCGGACCTGACCGGAGCCTGCAGGAAGGCGCTTGCCTTCAGTGACGCATTCATCATCGAAGCCTATATTCCCGGAAGGGAGTTCAACATTCCCGTGGTGGCGGGCGAGGTGTATCCTGTTCTGGAAGTGGATGCCGGAGGGCTTTATGATTTTAATGCCAAGTATCTGGGGCATGACACAAAATATCTGGTCCCCGCCCCCCTTCCCGCCGAGGTGACGGCCGCCATGCAGAACCAGGCGCTCCGGATGTTCCGCATACTGGGACTCCGGAACTATGCCCGGGTGGATTTCCGGATGACGCCCGAAGGGGAGATCTATCTGCTCGAAGCGAACAGCCTTCCGGGCATGACCTCCAGCAGTCTGGTCCCCAAATCCGCCAAAGCCAGGGGCCTTGATTTCTCCCGCCTGTTGCAGATCATTATTGAAGATGCAACACCGTAAAGGATGAGCGGACACGTGCAGCGTTGAGAGCCTGCTGAGAGAAAACCCGGTTTCACGTTCCGCCTCTTCCATTCTCTTCTGTCCGTGGAAAGGTTATCCGCTTTGCAGGATTCACGAAGTTCCCGCATCCTGTCTCTTAAATACTGTGATCGTTTATGCTTTCACCGGTGAAAAAATTTCGTTAATTTAGCGGGTAAATCCGAGGAGAACCATGGCCCTGCAATTCTACAATACGATGACACGAACAAAAGAGGTCTTTACCCCCCTGGAGCCCGGCAAGGCGGGGGTTTACAACTGCGGTCCCACGGTGTATCACTACGCCCATATCGGGAATTTCCGCGCCTATGTGTTTGAGGACCTTCTGAAACGCTATCTCAAATTCAAGGGTTTTCAGGTCAAACAGGTGATGAATATCACCGATGTCGATGACAAGATCATCAGGAAATGCGCGGAGACCGGGACCTCCGTCCGGGCATATACCGGCAAGTATAAAGAAGCCTTTTTCCGGGATCTTCAAGCCCTGAACATCGACAAGGCGGAGGTTTTCCCGGCCGCTACGGAGCATATCCCCGAGATGGTGAAGCTGGTGAAGGAACTGATGAAAAAGGGGCTCGCATACCGGGCGGAGGACGGCAGCATTTTCTTTAAGATCAGGGCTTTTCCCGGATACGGCAAGCTGCAGCGGCTGGACATGGAACAGATGCGGACGGGTGAACGTGTGGACGCGGATGAATACGACAAGGAATCGGTCCATGATTTCGCACTGTGGAAAGCCTGGAAACCGGAGGACGGAGAAGTGTTCTGGGAGACGGAACTGGGAAAAGGGCGCCCCGGCTGGCATATCGAATGTTCCGCAATGTCCATGAAATATCTGGGAGAGACCTTCGATATCCATACCGGCGGCGTGGACAACCTTTTTCCGCATCACGAGAACGAGATCGCGCAGAGCGAGGGTGCCACGGGCCATCCCTTTGTACGCTACTGGCTGCACTGCGAACACCTGCTCTGGGGAAAAAGCAAGATGAGCAAATCTCTTGGCAATATCATCTATATTGACGGGCTTGTGAACAGGGGCTATTCCCCGGCGGCGATCCGCTATACCCTGCTTTCCACACACTACCGCCAGAAACTCAATTTTTCCCTGGAAATGCTGGAAGCTTCCGAAAGCACATTAAAACGTTTTGACGATTTTCTTTTTGATCTGGAACATGTGGAGAAAGGTGATCTTTCGGAGAATGTCGGGAAAGTACTGGACACGATGACGGAGGATTTCGGGAAAGCCATGGATGACGATCTGAATATTTCCCCGGCGGTCGGCGCGGTATTCGAAGGCATCCGGAAGATCAACCGCCTGCGCCGCAGTACCCCGCTTACGGAGGGAGATAAAGAAGCGGTCATTCATGCTTTAAAACGTGTGGACAGTGTACTGGGAGTGATCTTTTACCGGCCGGAGAAAGCAACAACGATCGACGAAGACGATATAATGCAGAAGATCGCGGAACGGGATAAGGCACGGGCCGGTAAGGACTGGGAAACCGCCGACCGTATCCGGGACGAACTGCAGGCCGAAGGCATCGAACTGATAGACCGGAAGGACGGCACCGAATACCGGATCAAAAATTGAGCCGGGCATGACGTGGTTTTCCTGATTATTGCGGATAACGTCTGCAGGGTGCAAAAAATATCCCTTGTTCATTATCAATTTATCAATAGATTAACACATGATCTTCCCCACAAGTAAAAAAGAAATGCAGGCTCTCGGCTGGGAACAATGTGATGTTATTATTGTGAGCGGGGACGCGTTTGTGGATCATCCCTCTTTCGGAACGGCGGTCATTGCAAGGGTCCTTGAAGCGGAAGGGTATAAGACGGGGATCCTGGATCAGCCGGACTGGAAGAATGATACGGATATACGGAGACTGGGAGAACCCCGGCTCTGTTTTGCGGTCACGGCGGGGAATATCGATTCCATGGTCGCCCACTATACGGTCAACCGTAAAAAACGGCATGACGATGCCTATACGCCGGGCGGAATGGCGGGAAAGCGCCCCAACCGCGCGAGCATT
>JAGYLW010000104.1 GCA_018400915.1 Fidelibacterota bacterium | reverse complement strand
GATGACGGCGAATGTTTCCCTTCGTCTCAACACCTCAACGACTCAACGACTCAACTTCTTCCTGGTTTCTTTGATTTTTTTCCCTTTAAAACCGCTTGCGATTGATTAAATTAAGCATCATGAGAAAATCATTCATTCTGCTGCTCATCCTCCTTCTTAGCGCCTGCGGGAAGAAAGAACCGTCCTACATGGGGTCCCGCTCCTGCCGGGAATGCCATGAAGCGTTCTATACGCTATGGGAAACTTCCTATCACGGGCGCGCAATGCAGGATTTTACGGCGGACTTTCACGAAAAGCATTTAACGCCCTGCGATTCCTTTATCGTTTCGGGAAATGAAAAGTACCGTTACATGATGACGGACAGCGGCGCCTATATGGCCGAGGCGGGATCGGGAAAGCAGTATCCGCTCCTTTATGCCCTCGGCGGCAAGTACGTCTATTATTTTTTGACCCCGCGGGAGAAGGGCAAACTGCAGACCCTCCCGCTGGGATATGATGTCGGCAAAAAGGAATGGTTCGATATCACCGCTTCCAGCATCCGTCTGCATCAGACGCGTTCCGATACGCCTCTGCCGTGGACGGACAGGCGCTACACCTTCAACACCGCCTGCTACGCCTGCCATGTCAGCCAGCTGAGCTCGGAGTATGATATCAACAACGACAGTTACACCAGCGAATGGCGGGAGGCGGGAATAAACTGCGAAACCTGCCACGGTCCGGCCGAAACGCATAACCGCATTTTCCGTGAGGCGGAAAAGAGCGGAAGACAGCCGCAGGAGACCTATCTGAAGACCGTGGTGCGGTCAAAAGGATATACGGCGGAACAGGTCAATGCAAGCTGTTCCTACTGTCATGCGAAGATGATCTCCCTGACCCCGGAATATATTCCGGGAGAGACTTTCTTCCGGCATTTTGATCTCGTTACCTATGAAAATCCGGATCATTATCCCGACGGCAGGGACCTGGGCGAAAACTACACCTTCACCAGCTGGCGGATGTCCCCCTGCGTACAGAACAGCGATATGGATTGTCTGCACTGTCATACCTCAAGCGGCAGGTACCGTCAGAAAGAAGATCCCAACGCCTCCTGCCTCCCCTGCCACCGTCAGCGCGTCGAACATGTCAGCGCGCACAGCCGTCATCCCGAAGGCTCGGAAGGCAGCATCTGCATCCATTGTCACATGCCGAAGACGGAATTTGCACGCATGACCCGCTCGGACCACTCCATGCGTCCCCCCATGCCGGCCGCCACACGCGCATACGGCTCCCCTAACGCCTGCAACCTCTGCCATACGGGGAAACCCCCGGCCTGGGCCGATTCGGTGATCCAGACGCGCTATACGGGCCGCTACCAGTCCGAGACCATGGAATGGGCGGGCTATATCCACTCCCTGCGAAACGGGATGGATGATGACCTGGATGCCGCACTGGATCTCCTGCTGCACCCGGGAAATGAGATCGTAAAAGCCTCCCTTGTCCGCTGCATGCGCAGCTTCCGGAATGAACGCATTCCTCCGGTCATGCTGGAACTTCTCGGGGATCCTTCTCCCCTGGTACGCGCATCCGCCGCCACCGTTCTGGGCTCCTATCTCCGCCCCGCAGTTACCGAGGCGCTTTGTCGTGCCACGCAGGACAGCATCCGGCTGGTGCGAATCCGTGCTGCGGAAGCGCTGGCAGAACTTCCCTTAAGCGGGATCCCTCCCCGCTTCCGCCGGGACTATGAACATGCGCTCGGGGAAGTGCGGCAGAGCCTGCAGCTTTTCCCCGACAGTGAAATATCGCATTACAATCATGCGCGTTTCCTGGAACGCAGGGGGCGGCTTGCTCCCGCAGTTTCCGAATACCGTAAAGCGCTGACACTGCGCCCCGGATACGGCGAGGCCGCCGTGAACCTCGGAATGCTGTATTACGAATGCGGGAATATAGATTCCGCGCAGTATTTTTTCCGGCATGCCATTGAAAACAATCCGGAGCGGCTTTCCGCGTACATTGATCTGGCGCTTCTGTATGCGGAGACCGGGAAAAGCGATGCCGCGGCCGGACTTTTCCGGAAAGCCTACCGTATCCGGAAGCATGCATCCGCCGCCTATAACCTTGCCGTACTGTATTCCGGCGCTCATCCCGATTCCGCCCTTTACTGGTCGGAACAGGCTTTTGAACTTGAAAGGGATGATGCAAAGTACATCTACAGTTACGCCTTCTACCTGAGGGAAAACGGAAAAAATGACAAAGCGCGGTCGGTACTTGAGAACGCCGTGGACCAGCACAACACCTCACCGGACATTTACCGTTTGCTGGGGGCGCTCTACCGCAATTCCGGCGAGGAAAAGCGTTACCGGAGGCTCATGGAACGTGCCGCCGCCGACCCGCGGCTTTCCCCCCGGGAGCAGCAGATCTTCCGGAGATGACCACCACGAATGACACCGATTAACACGAATTATTTATAATGTCATCTTGTCTGTCATCCTAAATTTACGTGCCCCGCGAAGCTTCAGTGAAGCGGGGTTTCAGGATCCCCACTATCTGACGACGGAGTTTAGCGTTTAGAGTTGAGAGTTGAGACGAAGGGAAACATTCGCCGTCATCCTGAACTCGTTTCAGGATCCCCAATCTATGACGACTGAGAGACGGAGAGAAACATTACACAGGTACCTTGCAACCCCGACTTGATGGAGGGGTTGAATGTTGATAGCCCGGTACGAAGTGCCGGGACCGCGTCATGACATCCCATACTCTTATTATTAATCCTGAAAGTAAGACCTTCAATCGTCAAACCCTGGGGATCCTGAAATAAATTCAGGATGACGCGTTAGTGGAGTTCAGGATGACGCGTTAGTGGAGTTCAGGATGACGCGTTGGCGGGGTTCACGACAGACCCCAAAAGGATGCCCCTTCAAATCGAAGCGTGAAGAAAATCCGAGTAGAAATGCGTATAAAAGTGAGGGATACCTGACGAGCGCAGCGAGGAGTTTCGCGATTCTCTATTCCCCAAGTTTCCGCTCAATATACGCATTGACCGCCTCGGCGATCTTTTCGGCCATCCGGGTGCGGAATTCCGGGTCCGCCAGTTTGTTCTCATCTTCAGCATGACTCATAAAGGCCTGTTCGACAAGGATCGACGGACGCTGCGGCATCCGGCACATCATATAGTTAAAGGATCCCACCCTGCCGAATTCCTCCAGCGGAAGCTCCAGCAATTTGTCATAGGCGATCTCCGCAAAATCCTTCCAGAAGGGATCCTTGTAGTAGGTGCTGGTGCCGCCTACCCGGAGATATCCTCCCCCGGCCGCATTCGCATGGACGGACACGAAAAGGTCCGCCTGCAGGGAATCCGTCAGCAACCAGCGTTCACGCAGGGTGGGACTGCTGTCACCGGGACGGATCTCCACCACTGAATACCCCATTTCCTTTAATCTGTCCCGCAGTCTTTCCGTGACATCCAGGTTGATGTCCTTTTCCTTGAGGCCCGAGAGTCCCACGGCGCCCCAGTTCCATTCGCCGCCGTGTCCCGCCTCCAGGGCGATCACGAGCTCCTGTTTTTCCGGGGGATATTTTACTCCCAGGACCAGGGATCTCTTGGTCTGTTTCAGGTCATAGCCCCAGATATTGCTGTCTTTCAGATACACAAGGACATCATAGGTCCCGGCGTCTTTCTGCTCCCAGGAAACGTGATCGATCATTTTCAGGCCGCGGCGGTGCGAGATCCAGGTGCTGTTTGAACGGACACCGTAAAGCCGGATACGGATCCGCTGCAATTCGGGTTCGGGAAATACGGCATATGGTACGGGTTCCGGCCAGGGGATCACGACCCTGTCGGCGTTCGTGTCCGGGGCAATGCTCATGGACGTTATATTATAGGCCGGACGAGGCATCCCCGGGGGGCATTCCCTGACATATCTTTCGTCAATGAACGCCTGTTCCGTAGCATTCAGTTTTACGCGGTATACGTCACCGAATTTGCCGTTACTGGAAAAACGCACCCCTTTGGGGAATTCATTCAGATACGGTCCGCCGAGGCGCACAAGCCCCCGTGAATAACTGACAGGCGTAAAGTCCCCTTTTGTCTCGATCAGGGGGAAACTGTGTTCCGGACGGACCTTCAGGCCGACGGGGAGGACACGGGAATACTTGTTGCCGCTTGTGTCCCTGGCGGCGACCCGCACGGCTGCGGAATCCGCATCTTCAAAAAGCCGGCAGGGAAGCTCGGCGACATAGCGGGCGCCGTTGTACCATACGGGGAAGGACATATTGTTCGCATACAGCAGGATCGTGTCCATTTCTTCCGCCAGGTCCGAAGAAAATGTGATGCGCAGCACATCGTCGGGCGGCAGGATCACCGTACCCTGTGGACTGACACTTCCGGTGAGCACGGCATGCCGTGAACTGGTATCCGGATAATTCCCGAAAAACAGATCTTCATAGAACAAGTACATATCTTCATGTTCAACCGAACCGCGGACCCGGGTTCCCCCGCCGCAGGGAGCAAAAGCGATCTCGCTGAAAAACACCCGGGTATGGGAATAAGGCTCGATAAGGCTGTCGTTGATCCGCGTTTCCCCCTCGCTCGCACGGAAAAGAAAACTAAAGCTGGAATCCTGCGAGATGTGATCCGGGGCGCGGCGGAGCTCAATGAACATTTCCGGACGTTCCAGCGCTTTCTCCGATACCGCCGTGTAACGGTAGGGCACCGTCCATCCCCGGGTGTTATAGCGCATCCGCCTGTCCATACTGCGGATTGAAAGATAGCGGGGCAAATCAGGCAGGGAAAGGGATAATTTCCGGTCGCGGTCCACAATACGGCAGCGGTCATTCCCGTCCACCCGGATAATGTCATGCGGGACAGGAAAAGCGGAAAGATCGATCTCTACGGCCTGTGTGTTCGCATGC
>JAGYLW010000103.1 GCA_018400915.1 Fidelibacterota bacterium | reverse complement strand
GCCCTGTTCTTTCAGATAATCTCTCACTGCCTCCGCCCTGGCCAGGGACAGTTCCTGATTATCCCGGAAGGGAGAAAAACGGACCGGTACATTGTCCGTATGTCCGCGTACCGTCAGACAGAGGTGGGTCTGCCATTTCATAAATTCAACGATCTCGTCCAGCGCGCATTCATCCCGGCGGGTCGGAATTGCAGAACCGGAAGCGAATTCCAGTTTCAAATTGATACTCCAGGGCTGATACGTAACAATGCGCAGCGATCCGGGCAGTACCTGTTGTTCAATATCCAGCACGGCGCTGTCCGGCACGGTCAGTATATCTTTTTCAATGCTTTCTCCGCGTTCCGGCAGAGGAACATCTTTATCCGTGCTTTCCAGCAGGAAATTCGCCCTGGCAATACCGCTGTACGAGACCTTGACCCGGCGGGAAAGGGCGTCGCCGAGGAAATCGGGGGAACTGAGCTTTACACGGGCGTTGTCCGGCAGACTGCGGCGGTTGATCCGCAGAACATGGTCGCCGGTCCGGACGTTCGGGATCGAATATTTGCCGTATTCGTCCGTGACAACCCGTATGCCTTCTTCCGTGATGATCTCTACACCTTTAACGGTTTCTTCATCACTGTCATGCTGGTCATTTCCGTTCATATCATAGAACACTTTTCCGAAAATAAAGCCCCGTTCATGGATCATTCCCGGCTTCAGAATGACTTCGGCGCTTGCGGTGTTTGATGCGATTGAAATATCTCCAGGCATTTGAGCGCTTGCGGTCGCGAGATTCTCGTTCTCGCCGAGACGGCTGTCGAGTCCGGCGATCACCCGATACTTCAGATCCCGGGATTGTCCCGGAAGCAGTGTGTCAGCGGTCGCCCAGAGCAGGGTCTGACGTTCACCGGGCATACTGACCGAAGGATCCGGAACGGCCGTTCCGTCAAGGAAACTCCGTCCTTCGCGGTAACGGAATCCGGGCGGCAATATATCGGTAATAAAGAGGTTCTCAAGCGCTATATTGCTGCTCCGGTTTTCAAGAGTTACCGTATAGGTAAGGATATCTCCGGGCTCGACGATGCGCCGGTTCACCGCTTTTTTCACCGCCAGGAACGGGGTGAGGATACGGGTGCTGGCATTCGAACGCGGATCATCTGCCGTATATGCCGTATCGCTTTGTGTAAAAATACTTGCACGGTTGGTAATGCTTACGCTACCCAGGTCAGGATCCTCTTTTATCCTCGCTTTGAAGATAATCGAATCCTTTGCGTTTGCCGGCATGTTGTCGCGGTAAAAACACAATTCTCCGGTCAGCGGGTCTTGATCTTCCGTTATCAATTCCGGAGATTGCCGCATTGATGCGGGGATCCATTCAAGTTCCGCAGGAAGCGGGTCACAGATCCGCAGGGTGTCGCCGATGTCATAATTCCCCGTTTCATAGTACAGACGGTATGTCAGGGTATCTCCCGTAAACACCTGATCCTTGTCGACGGTCTTATAGGTGTGCAAGGTCACCGGTGACAGGAAAATATTTGCATTCATCATATACTGCCCCGGCTTGTCAAAAGCAATGGTCTGTGTTTCACTGCGACGGTAATCATCGCCTTCATAGATGCCGTACAGCCGGTAAGTCCCCGGTTCAATATCCGTGAACGACCACTGACCGCTTGTATCGGTATATGTGGTATCACTGAACGCTGTATCTGCGGTTTTGGGCAGCGCCGCAGATCCTGTAGTGCTGATAATAACGGGAATATCCGCTTCACGAACCGGCTGGCCGCTGAAGGAATCGATCAGCCTTCCGGAAACCGCACATTTGTCCTGTATGATCTCGAACTGATCTTCTCCGGAGACATCCACATTGATGACATATTGAATTGTATGTATGGTTCCGTATTCATCAATATACCGGATGATAATGGTGTATTCTCCCGAAGTAAAGATCGGGATGCGGTAAATGCCGTCCGCAGAAGTCGTATCGGTCCCGATCACTTCATCCCCCTGCATGATGACGACTACGGCCTCGGAAACAGGTTCGTTTTCACTGTCGGTGACAATGCCCACGACGCTGCGGGCATAGAAAATGACCGTGGTGGAATCCCGGACCGGTGCTGGAGTGCCGGACATTTCCGCTTTTACCTTTACGGGAACGTATTCCCGGTCTATCGGTGAAGAAATGAGCTGTGTGGTTGCAATGCCGTTCGTGGTCCGGACCGTATCGGTCCCGGAACTGAAACTTCCGAGGGACGTCGTAAACACAAGCTCTGTTCCGTCCGGCACCGGCTGTCCGGAAGCGTCCGTCAGCGTGGCCGTAATACTCGGACTCAGCTGCTCCGTCCCCGGCAGCCTGTCGGGGTCGCCGTGATCTGCAGGTTCACAGCGACCGGACGGCGGTCTGCGCAATATCCGAAACGGCGGCCGCTTCATTCGAGCGGATCCAGGCCCGGTTGGACAGCTCGCGCACACCGCTCAGGGAAGGTTCTATACGCACCCGTACGACAAAGGCCGAATCTATCTCCGGCGGCAGATCACCGATCTCCCATTCCAGAGCATGCCATGCGGGATCATAGGTGTACGTACCGGAAGCACGGATAAGGTCGACGTCCGGGGGAAGCGTATCCGTAATGACAGTTCCCGTGGCAATATCGTTCCCGCGGTTATTAAAAGCAATGCGGTACGGCAGCGTATCCCCGGGAAATGCTGAAACTGCCGCGCTTTTCGTCAATTCAAGTACCGGAGCGGATTCCACCGTGACATCAACAGTCGTATTTGCAGAAAAGCCCTCGCGGCAGGAGACCGAGGCGGCATTGGAGATGACCGTACCGTTGTCAAGCGGCGATACGATCCGGACGATCAGTTCGACGGACCGGGGGGCTCCCATATCCGCCTCCAGCGTGCCGATATCCCAGCGCACCGAATGGGTTCCGGGATCATATGCGGAAGTCCCGCCGGAACGGACATACTCCGTATTTGCGGGGAGGGTGTCACTGACAGTTACATTCCGGGCTTCACCGCTTCCGTCGTTCAGGACGGATAGCGTGTACCGCAGTTCCTCTCCGGCATCTGCCTGCGGACTTTCTGCGGATTTTTCGATGGAAAGCCGGGGCGAACGGATCCTCACTTCTGCTTCGCCTGTAGCGGATTCGCCCTCATTGCAGGTGATCTTCACCCTGTTCCTGATCCCGGTGTCGTCCGGGACGCCCGGACGGACCTTTGCCAGAAGTACAAGCGAATCCCTGCTTCCGCTGCTGAGCGTGTTCCGCTCCCAGCTTATCTGTCCGCTCATCGATTCATATTGATATTCACCGGACGCGCTGAGAAATTCCAGTTGCGGACTCAGCGAATCGGAGATGACGATCCCCGTTGCCGCGGCGTCTCCCGGATTCCCGAACATAATACGGTAGTGAACGGTGTCACCGGGACCTGCAGAAGTCTCCGCGGACTTTTCGATCACCAGATCCGGGCTTCCCGTTGCTTCCGTGATCAATGTTGAAGCGGAGGCGGACCGGTTAATACCTTCCGCATTCGTGACCGAGGCGGAATTACGGATGATTGTTCCGGAGGGAACCGCCGCTTTGACCACTGCTTTCAGGGTTTCCGAAGCAGTGCTTCCGGGCGAAAGATCACCGATATTCCATTGAACAATACCGTTTGCGTATTGCCCTGTTCCGGAGCAGGATACGAATTCCGTTTGCGCAGGAAACTGATCGTAAAGCTGCGTATTGGTGGCTGCTGCATTGCCAAGGTTATCAACACTGACCGTATACGTCAGGGTATCACCCGTCCGGGCATTTACATGATCAACGCTTTTCTCCAGAACCAGGTCCGGACTGCTTCCGATCAGGATCTCAACGGCAGGAGAGTGTCCCGTGACATCTTCCGGTGTCCGGAACACGGCCGCATTTTCAATGCTCTCTCCCGGAGGCACGCCGGGTGCGACCACCGCGCTCATCGCGATCTCGCTTGCCGCACCCGCCTGCAGTTCAGGGAAGTTCCATGAAAGTACCTGACCGCTGACCGCCGCGGGCGGATCGGACGTATGATAGGTCAGGTGTTCGGATAAGGTATCCGTGACCGTTACGGAAGTAGCGGACAGATTTCCCGAATTCATGATCGTAACAAGATATTCAACGGTATCCTCCGGCAGATACACGGTCTTTTCGACACGCTTGGTGACGGACAGGGCATACCCCTGGCTTACGGTGGTGGTCACCGCGGAACTCTGCAGGGAATACACGAACCCGCCGGCATCACGGTACTCAGCCGCGGCAGCGTTCTCGATCTCCGTTCCGGGAGCTGTCTGGGCGAACAAACGCAGAGACAGCGCAAGAAAACAGAGGATCCCGCCAAATATCATTTTTTTGTTACGTACCATTCATTGTTTCCGGGAAAGGTTTATCAATTTCCGAACATCATTTTCATTCCGGGGACACAGGTCCGAACACCGGAATGATTGATCAATTCAGTTCTGCGATAAACCGCTCAGTTAATGGTGACGTCAAAGGAAACGGACTGCGAGCCGCCCGGTCCCAGTTGCGGAATCTCAAAAACGACCGAATTTCCGGAGTGGGTTGCGCCGTCGCCGTCGGAGACATCGGATTTCGTCGAAGTGCCGATCTTCATGCTTCCTGCGACATAGGTGGTGTTTTCCGGGATTTGATCGGTAATAAATACGGAGGTTGCAACACCGCTGCCGGAATTCAGGGCGGTCACCGTATAGGTAAGAATGGCTCCCGGAGGCTGATCGCCGGTTGGTGAGACACTTTTGTTCAGTGAAAGCACGGGCGCGGTCACCGTCACGGTGATGCTACCGCTGTCCGAGATATTCGGGTTGCCAACCGACGTGGCGGTCATGGTCATAGTACCGGTGGCTTCGTCCGATTCTCCGGGGGGTATGGTCGCTTTGGCGATCACATGCACGACCTCGCCCTGCGGCTCCGTGCCGAAGTCCGGCTTTCCGTCAAGATTGGTATCTTCCAGTAACACGTCTCCGTTGTTTATTACCCCATCTCCATCGTGGTCGTAATAGAATTCCCAGGTGGTCAGCGCACTGGTATAGGTAATGTTGAAAATATCGGGACCGTTGCCGGTATTGGTCACGGTCGTGGCATAGAACACCTCGTCTCCCGGATCGCCGGAAGTGGTCTTATCCGCTCCCACAAGCA
>JAGYLW010000102.1 GCA_018400915.1 Fidelibacterota bacterium | reverse complement strand
AGGCCGGTATATTTTATAAAATGTGTCGAATCGCTGTATAAAAAATATAAAATACGGGGTATTATGATTGGCGGCGGTAAAAATGCACACAAAATGAAAAATTACATTGAAAAGAACCATTTGCCGATCACGGTGAAGGACACAATGCCGCATCAAGAAGTTATTAAAAACTATTTTCAGTTTGATATTTTAATCTTTCCCAGTGCCGTGGAGACATTTGGCCTGGTCGGTATCGAAGCATTATACAGTCATGTACCGGTTGTCGCTTCAGCGGTCGGGGGGAAACCGGACTATATGCAAGATAATATTAACGGACTGTTATTTGAAAATGATAATGTAAATGACTTGATCAAAAAAACGGAAATGCTCATATTGGATAAAGACAAATTGAATGCAATGAGCTCAATAGCAAGAAAAAGCGTTGAATCGTATTCCAATGAACAAGTGGCGAAAGAAATCTTTGATATGTATAAACGTGTCTTGGAGAGTAAAGCTTGAAAAATACCGAGGACATGTATTATAGGATCTACGATCTCTTCGGCCGCCGCTATGCCACTGAAGCAAAACAATTGTTAAGAAAATCACAATACTGGGACCGGGGGCAGATTGAGGCATATCAGCTTAAAAAACTGAAAAAAATTATCGGACATGCAAAAAATAATATACCCTACTATCAAAGAACAATTAAGTCCCTCCCCGGAGAGAACTGGAATTACAAAGATATGATAAAATATTTACAGGATATCCCCGTTTTAAATAAAAAAAATATTCAGCAGCATTTCGAAGATCTGATCGATCCCGGGGCCGATAAAAAAAGAATGATCTATCAGATCACCGGTGGGACGAGCGGAAATCCCATCAGGTTTTATCACGACAGAAAAAAACTTGATTATACGCGGGTCGCATTACAGAGAAATTTTAACTGGGCCGGATATTATTTGAGAAAAAGGTGTTTAAAGCTTGCAAGTGGAAGTCTGGAAGCCGCTTCTCACAGTAATCTTAAAGGAAAAATAAAGAACAAACTTCATAATCGGTATTTTTATGAAGCCGCTGTCCTGGATGATAAAAGATGGGTAAATGAAATACTGCAGATCATTCACGATAAAAAAATTAAAGTGTTGTGGGGTTATCCTTCTATCATCTATATGCTTGCCAGGGAATTGCACGGTATGAAGAACCTGGGGATCGAAACCATAGCAACATCCTCGGAAACCCTTCAGGATTCACAGAGAAAGCTCATTGAAGAAGTCTTTGAATGCCCCGTTTTTGATGAATACAGTTCCCGTGAATTCATGATAGCGGGTGAATGCGAACATCATAAGGGCCTGCATATCAACGAGGAGCTTCTTCTGCCGGAGATACTGGATGAGCACGATCGACCTTGCGGTTACGGTGAAAACGGAAAAATTATCATTACTGATCTTTTGAATTATGGTTTCCCCTTTATACGTTATGAGATCGGAGACAACGGCAGTTTGCTGACCAATGAAAAATGCAGTTGCGGACGGACATTAAAGCGGCTGAAAAACGTTTCCGGCAGATCGTCGGACAATATTCTTATAAACGGGAAAGCCATTACAACTGTTTTCTTTCCGGGGTTTTTTAAAACCATATACGATGTGGAGGCTTTTCAGGTACTGGTATACCCGGATGCCATGACCATTTATGTAATACTCCGTAAAGATGCGGACAATAACATTATTAAGGATCTTGATCGCCGGCTGAATGCCATTTTTGACAACAAGATCCCTCTCACAATAAAAAGGACCGGTAAACTTATCCGGGAAGCGAACGGAAAAGTAAAAAGCATTAAACGCATGGATTAAAAAACCGGTCAGACCCCATGGTAAACAAAATAAAACAAATATTCACTTCATTCGGCGACCGCGGAGGGCTGCATATTTTTTTCTCCACGATCTTTCTGAAAGTGGTCCAGTTTGCTCTCGGTATCCTGATCATCCGTTTATTGACCAAGGAAGATTACGGTAATCTCGGTTATGCCTTCTCCATTACGCAATTGATCATTCCTTTCAGCGGCGCCGGCCTGTATCTGTCTTTGCTTCATTTCGGCGGCATACAAAAAAACGATCTGAATAAAGACAAGCTTTTTGTTCATACGATACAGCATGGATTTCTTTATTCACTGCTGCTGTTCTCCATGTTATTTTTTCTTTCTCCCGTTCTGTCGACAAGAATGCCCGGCGCGGCTATTTATCTGAAGATATTTTCAATTTACCTGATCTCATATTACATGTTCTATTCCATGATCTCCTTACTCCGGATAAAAAAATGGAACAAGAACTATGCAGCCGGTCTTTTTGTAAACGCAGTGATTGTTTTTATCCTGAGCCTGCTTGGGGTCTTTATCGCCGACGGCAAAGGTTATGCTCTTGGATTTGTATGCGCACCTGCACTGACAGCTGTGGTCATTCTCTCGGCTCTGAGGTATAAGCGTAAAGCATCGTTCGGTATATTCCAGATAGCGAAAGATCTGCCGGTAAAGAGGTCCGGCTACCTTAAATACGGCATTTATGCCGGACTTGGGAACATTGCCTCCCAGATGGCCTGGCAGCTGGATACGATCATGATCGGGGCCATTCTCGCACAAAGTGCGGAAGTTGCCGTATATAAAGCGGCAACTCTGATCCCTTTCAGTCTGATCTTTATTCCCTCGGTATTTATGCAAACCGATTTTGTCTATATTGCGGAAAGATATAAAAATAAGCACTACCTGCTTAATTATTATAAAAAATATCTTCTTGTTTTTATTATGATCGTGACGGTTATTTTAGCCGTATGGTATGCCGCGGGTGGTCTGATCGTAAAGATCTTCGGTCCGGAGTATATAGAGGCACGTCCGCTGATGAATGTGCTGATGATAAATGTGGCAAGCACTTTTCTGTTTCGCGTTCCTTTGGGAAATATCCTCGCGGCTGTAGGAAAGGCAAAATGGAACAGTTGGTCGGCAACAGCATTACTGGCAGTTAATCTTTTCCTCAATTATATGCTTATTCCGAAATTCGGTGTTTTTGGGGCCGCTTATGCTACCGTTACTTCCATCAGCATAAGCAGCATAATAAATATCGTTTTATTTGCAGTCTACTTAAGAAAGATCGATAATGAAGTGAAACCGGCATGAAAATTCTTTTTCTGACAGATAACTTTCCGCCCGAGGTCAACGCTCCCGCCACACGCACCTATGAACATTGCAGAGAATGGGCAAAACGGGGAGCCGATGTAACCGTTATTACCGGCGTTCCGAATTTCCCCCGGGGTAAGGTTTTTGAAGGATATCAAAACCGCAGAAGTGAAGAGATCATGGATGGCATACGGGTGATCCGGGTTCGGACCTATATCGCAGAAAATAAAGGAACATTCCGGAGGAGTCTGGATTATCTGAGTTTTTACTTTTCCGCCCTTAAAGCAGGGATCAGAGTGGAATGTGACGTGATTATCGGAACATCGCCACAATTTTTTACGGTCCTGGCAGCAAAACGATTGGCGAAGTTCAGGAAAAAACCCTGGATAATGGAAGTGCGTGATATCTGGCCCGAATCCATCAAGGTAGTTGAGGCTGTGCGTGAGAGCATGATCATTCGTTATCTGGAAAAAAAGGAAAGACAATGTTATGACACGGCTGAGAAAGTGATCTGTGTTACACGGGGTATTTATGATCGCCTTAAAGAACGCGGGGTGCCGGAAGACAAGCTGAAGGTTTTCACCAACGGTTCAAATCTGGAAAAATATTTTCCCCGCAATAAAAACAGTTCTCTGTTGAAAAAATACGGGCTTGGGAAAAAGTTCGTGGTAGGTTATGTCGGCACGATGGGGCTTTCTCATAAGTTGGATTTTATTTTACATTGCGCTTCCCGGATCAAGGACACTTCAATGCATTTTTTACTTGTAGGCGAAGGCGCGGAAAAGGAAAATTTGCTGCGTTTAAGATCGGCACTCGGACTGAAAAACCTTACCATTACCGATGGTATCCCCAAAACAGCTGTTCCGGAATACCTGTCCCTTATTGATATTGCGCTGATCAACCTGAAAAAAACGGATCTTTTTTTGGGGGCGCTCCCCTCTAAGATCTTTGAAAACGCGGCGATGGGGAAACCACTTTTAATGGGTTTGCAGGGAGAGGCACAACGGGTTGTTGAAAAATATCCCGCCGGACTTTCTTTCAAGCCGGAAAACGAGGATGATTTTATTGAGAAATTACGTATATTGCAGCGCAATAAAGAATTCTATAAACAATGTGCAAACGGTTGCATTAAATTAGCAGAGGATTATGACAGGAAAAAGATCGCCGCTAACATGCTGGAATATATTAAGGCAGGTATTGAATAAGGGATCCGGAGTGATGAAAGTCTACAGATCGTCAATTATTGTTCTGGTATTGTTAATCAGTTTTTCCCTGCTTCATGCCATGCAGCTATATGTTCCCGTAAAAGATCCCGTTTACGACTATCTTGAGCGTATGGCTACGCGCGGCTTCATTCCGCAAATAATGAATGACACACGGCCTTTACAGAGGGCTGTTGTTGTAAAGTATCTTCTTGATGTTAAAGACAGCGAAAAGGACCTGTCGCGTATCGACCGGGAAATTTTGTATAACTATCTTTCGGAATACCGTCGTGAACTAAAGGACAGTAAACATCCCGCGATTACCGGAGATAACGATCACCGGCTGGGAATAGCTTCCTTTGATAATCTGAAAGAGGACCTGGCTCATGTTTTCAGTGATGAACTGAACAAAGAGAAACGCCATATTTACATTTATGAAGATGAAAATACCACTATTTGGGTCGGATCCGACTTCACCGTGCGCGGGGAAGCAAAGAACAAGACCTTCCGCTCTGTGGATCAACTGGGCGGGCAGGCATTTATTCAGGCAGGAGAACATCTGGCCTTTTTTGTTGACGGCTATTTTTTTCATCAATATAAGGCGGCAGGATGGGAAGAACCCGCAAGAGAGTTTAAGGGATATTGGTATAATGATTATGAGTATGAAAATTTTGCTACATTCGACCGGTCTGAAGCATATGCAAATATCACGGGTGATTTCGGAACATTGACGATTGCGCATTACCCATTTAACTGGGCAAATTCTCTCAATTCTGTCGTATTGTCCGCGGAGGCGGTCCCTTTTGGATCTCTTCAATGGTCCAGAAAGTTTAAGCATTTTAAATATACTTTTCTTCACGGTTCTCTGATGACGGAGAGCTATACG
>JAGYLW010000101.1 GCA_018400915.1 Fidelibacterota bacterium | reverse complement strand
TGGTGTCCTGCCCAGACGGAGCCGGGCGGTTGGGGTGATTAGGCCAGCTCGCGCGCGGCGTCGGAGTCGAGGAACTCGTTCCATGCGCCGTCGTTGGTCAGCATGTCCTCAAGCCGCGCCATTTCGAGGGTGCCGGCGTCTCCGGTCGCGATCGCATCAATATGACCCCCAGGGTAATGAGCACATAATCCATATCGTAAATATCCTTTTCCGTGTCCGCGGCTCCCGTTTACGGGACCGCATAAAAGGCCCCGCGGTCAATTTATGACAATGCCGCCGTTTTTACAAAATGTTTCATCCGCTTATGTGATCTTTCCATGCGTTCCCTCCCTCCAATTAATTGATTTAACAATTGAAAACGGACATGAATTATACTATTTTAGACTTTCTCATCCGCGGCCCGCCATGCTGCGGTGAGTTATCAAATCATTAATCCTGAGAGGTAAGGACCATGCTAAAACCCGGCGTTATTCCATCCACCGAACCCAGTATCCGAGTGGGTATCGTGCTGCCGAAAGACCGGCAAAAAAAGATCACGGCATTTTTCTCCAATATGTGTGATTTTGAAATGGCCGTCGATGCGCTGACTTTTTCGACCTGTGAGGTTCCCAGTATCCTTTTTAAGGTTGAGAACAACGGGATCAGTTTTTCCATTGACGGGAAAGCCTATGAAAAAGTCCACAAAGTGGTGTTCCGCCCCGTCAAAAAAACCGCCCACATCACCCTGGACCCGGTGATCTCCGGCCGGGAATTTCACTGGCGCAAATACATCAGCGTCAGGGTGCCCGACAAGGTGGAGATCAGCCTGCGCGGAAACGCACTTCTGGTCGTCAACGAACTTCCGCTGGAAACCTATCTCACCTGCGTGGCGACCTCCGAGATGGGCGCCGCATGCCCCTCCGCCCTCATAGAAGCCCAGACGGTCGTGGCCCGCTCCTGGATGCTGGCGAACGTGGAACAAAAGCATGTGGACCTGGGGATCGATGTCTGCAATGACGACTGCTGCCAGCGGTATCAGGGGCTGAACAATCTTACGGAAAACAGCAAAAAGGGAGCGGAATCCACACGCGGGAAAGTGATCACCTACAACGGTGAAATATGTGACGCCCGCTATTCGAAATCCTGCGGCGGGAAGATGGAAACCTTCGAGAATCTCTGGGAGGACACGCCCCTGCCCTATATGCAGAACAAACCCGATATGCCGGAGGGACATACCGTGCCGGACCTCACTGTCGAGGAAAATGCCAAAAAATGGATCATGTCAACACCGAAAGCAGCGTTTTGCAGTTCCCATACCGTGCCGGAGAATAAACTGAAAAAATATATCGGCGCCTGCGACGAAGAGGGTGAATATTTCCGCTGGACGGTGGAGATCAGCAATGGTGACCTGTCCGCGAACCTCCGGGACAAACTCGGACTTGAGGTGAAGGATGTGCTGGACATGCAAATCCGGAAACGCGGGGGCAGCGCCCGGTCGCTGGAACTGCTGATCCGTTATCTTGATTTTGAAGACAAGGAACACGAGACCCTCGTTTACAAAGACTACGACGCCCGTCGGGTCCTTCACCCGAAATTCCTGTATTCCTCTGCCGTGACCATTGATAAGATCGGCAGCGGAACGATCCCCAAACGTTTTGTCTATCACGGTGCGGGATGGGGCCACGGCGCGGGAATGTGCCAGATCGGGGCCCTGGGAATGTCCCTCAAGGGCTACACCACCGAAGCGATCCTGGCACACTATTATCCCGGAAGCAAATACACGAAGATCTATAAATAAGGAAGGGATCTCATGAGCGAGAAGAAAACCGGACATAAAAAACGCAATCCATGGAGCTGGGTACCTTCTTTGTATTTTATTGAAGGGGTCCCCTATACCATCGTCATGGTAGTCTCCGTGGTGATGTACAAAATGCTGGGGATCTCCAACACGGACATCGCCCTTTACACCAGTCTGCTCTATCTGCCCTGGGTGATCAAGCCTTTATGGAGCCCGGTCGTTGACAACCTGAAAACAAAGCGCTGGTGGATACTGATCATGCAGTTCATCCTGGGCGTACTGTTCGCAAGCATAGCGCTTACCATTCCCACAACCCAATTCTTCCGTATCACCATCGCCATCTTATGGCTGATGGCCTTTACTTCCGCGACGCACGACATTGCGGCGGACGGCTTTTACATGATCGGTCTCGACGAAGGGGACCAGGCGCTTTATAACGGGATACGTTCCGCCTTTTACCGGGTGGCAATGCTCACCGGACAGGGCGTTTTCGTGATCCTGGTCAGCCTGCTGATCAACGCCTCCGGAATGGACAAGGTCACGATCAAAGTCGATGCAGTACAGGAGAACGGCAAGGTGCTGATGGAGGTGCCGGAAGAAGTGTCCATGCAGGAACAGCCCGGGGACATGTACCTGATCCATCATCCCGAAGCACTGAATATCCCTATTGAACGCGTTGACAACGCATTTGCCGATTCCGTCATCCGTGCCGCCCGGGAATGGAACCTTGCGCAGGGACAGCCGGACCCGGATGAGTCCCAGCGGGATAAGGCGCGGAAGCAACGACAGCGGGACAAGGGGGAGGAAGTCACGAAAAAAGAGGTGCGGCCCACAAAGTTCGAGAGCTGGCTGCGGACCCATTTCGGAGTGGAAGAACCCCCGGCGACCGATTACGCCGGCAATCTGGGGGTCGTCTATTTTCACCTCTCGAAAAAGCCGGAGACGGATAAACCGGTGGTCGTCACCTTCGGGCAGGACCGCGGCGATAAAAGCATCCAGCTGGTGGAAGGCATGCGCTTTGAATTCACCGGCGAAAACTGGAATAAACCGGTCATGGCCGTCATTCAGCTGGACAAGAAACTGCGGGAATCCTCAACGGCTTATTTCGACGCCGAGTCCGGGAATGTGAAAATGGCCTGGTCCGTCCTGTTCTTCTGCCTTTCCGGCATGTTCTTTGTTTTTTATGTGGCCCACCGCTTTACCCTGCCGAAAGTCGAAACGGAACGCGTTGAGCGTTCCCCCATGGAAGCGCTGAAAGATTTCCTGACGACCTTTGTCAGCTTTTTCAAAAAAGACAATATCGGGCTGGCGCTGGCCTTCCTGCTGCTTTTCCGTCTCGCCGAATCACAGCTGGTCAAGATGTCCGCTCCCTTCATGCTGGATACCCGGGAAGTGGGGGGACTCGGTCTCACCGCCGGGCAATACGGGCTTACCTACGGTACGATCGGCCTGCTTTTCCTCACCCTCGGGGGAATCCTCGGCGGCATGGCCGTGTCAAAGCACGGACTGAAAAAATGGATCTGGTGGTTCGCTATTATGATCAATGTGCCGAATGCGGTCTATATTTTCCTTTCCTACCTCCAGCCTTCCGGCCTTGCCGTCGTCATTCCGGCGGTCGCCTTTGAGACCTTCGGGTACGGATTCGGATTCACCGCCTACATGATGTACATGATCTACTTCTCACGGGGAAATTACAAGACCTCACACTATGCGATCTGTACGGCCTTCATGGCGCTGGGCATGATGCTCCCCGGTATGGTCAGCGGATGGCTGCAGGAGATCATCGGCTACCAGCATTTCTTCATCTGGGTCATGATCGCCACCATCCCCGGCTTTATCCTCCTGAAATTCCTGAAGATCGATCCTAAGTTCGGAAAGAAAGTGAAAAAAACCGAATAGTTGCGATAACGACAAAAAAAGGCCTTCCTGCACCGGGAAGGCTTTTTTTTCAGCCGCACTTCCTTCCGGTGAAAGCGAGCCCGGAACCCTGTGCTGGCCTGACTTCCCCCATGTGACGGAGACCACTTCAGGGTTTGATCCGCGAATTGACGAAGTATTCTAACTTCTTGACAGACGGGAAATTATGCCTTATCTTCCCAAGATGAAAAAGGCAGTTTACATCCTCCTGTTCCTGCTGCTCGCCGTGAGCGGATGTTCACGCCATGAAAGGATAAAAGGCGTGCATGTCCGGCTTCAGGAAGCAGAAATACGGCAGCGTTACGGCGGCGAAATGGGGGCGCTCGCCGATGAAATCAAGGCGGCCGGGATCAACCTGGTGGTCACTCCCGTCCTGGAAGACGGTACCGCTTTCTATCCCTCCGACGTTCTGCCTCAGCGCTGGGAATACGGAACGCAGCTGCTGGCCTTCCGTCATGAACTCCGCCGCAGGAATATCCGTTTCGCGGCCAGCGTGCCCGTTTTCAGCGATGCTTATACCTATCGTACGCGACCCGATCTCCGTGCCGTCAATGACTTCGGAAGCAGAACGGATCCCAACGGCCGGCATGCAATATGTCCCCGCGATCCGGATTATCAGGATTATAAGCTCGGGGCCATCAGGGAGATCCTCCTGATCCTTCAGCCGGATGTCCTTTACCTGAGCGCTCTCTCGTTCCCCCTGGACCCGGAGGGATACTGCGATCCTCAAACCGCCGCCGCTATGCGTCCGTACTGTTTTTGTTCCGCTTGCCGCCGGGATTTTTCCGAACAGCATGACCTCGTTTTCCCCGAAAACCTTTCGACAGGTGAAGCGGCCTCCCGGATCCTGAACGATCATAAAGAGGCATGGACACAATGGAAATGTGCCATTATCACCGACTACGTCAAAGCACTGGAACAAAGCGTTGCCGGTATTTCTCCGGATTGCAGGATCATGCTGGAAACTCCGCCCTGGAAAGAAGCGGAATTTGACGACGGCCGCCGCCGCCTGGCAGGTCATGACCTGAATGCACTTGAGGATCCTGTCGACGATTTTGTTTTCCCGCTCTGCTCCGGCTCCGGTGATCACGAACAGAAGCGGTTGTCGGAGATCAGCAGCGAAATTCAGAAAGGGGAACATTCTTTCATTCCTTCAATAAATATCAATGCGGGAGATAAGGACCGGAAAGCATTTTCGGAATATTTGGCATATTTCAAAAACAATATTATAATATACGGCTGGACTTCCCTGATCGGGGAAAAAACGTATTTGAACATTTTCAGCACGGAGTTTTGATATGAATGAAAAATCCATGATATATCAGCTTCTCAGGGATAAAGGCGGGAAGAAAACATTGAAACCCGCAGATACCATCACAATCGCCCCGGACTATGTGGTGCTGAGCCCGCGTTCGCTGGAAAAGATCTCCGGCTCCATGAAAAAAGGGAAATGCGCTGTTCCGACCATCCTGGTCAATAATCACCTTCCCATTGAGGGCGGGAGTGCCCCGGAATGCCTTGACGAGATGGAATC
>JAGYLW010000100.1 GCA_018400915.1 Fidelibacterota bacterium | reverse complement strand
AAAGGATACCTTTACGGCCGGCGACGGGCTCTGCCACCGTGACGCCGTGGAGACCATGGTCAGGGAGGCTCCGGACCGCATACGGGAGCTCATTGACTACGGGGTGAAATTCGATCTGAACGCGAGCGGGGATTTTGACCTTGCGCGCGAGGGGGGACACAGCAAATACCGCATCCTGCATGTGGCGGACGAGACGGGAAGGAGCATTCAGGAAAAGCTGGCGGAGCAGGCGCTGAAGCATCCGAACATCCGCATCTATGAAAAACATATGGCCGTGGAACTGATCACCGACCACCATGTGCTCAATAATCTGCAGTCCGCTTTCAACATCTGTTTCGGCGCCTACGTGCTGGATGAAAGCTCCGGCGAAGTCCGGGCATTCAGCGCCGATCATACCCTCCTGGCCAGCGGGGGAGCCTCCCGGGTCTACCTTCACACCACCAATCCCCAGATCGCCACCGGCGACGGCGTGGCGATGGCCTACCGCGCCGGCGTGCGCATCGCCAATATGGAGTTCATTCAGTTCCATCCCACGGCCCTCTACCAGCCCGGAGCGGAGCCTTTCCTGATCTCCGAGGCCTGCCGCGGATTCGGGGGGATCCTGCGCAACGCCGCGGGCGAACGCTTTATGAAGAAATACGACGACAGGCTTGAACTGGCGCCCCGGGATGTGGTGGCGCGGGCCATCGATGCGGAATGCAAGTCCCGGGGGGATGTTTCCGCCTATCTGGACATGACGCATCTTCCCGCTGACAAGGTGCGGTCGCATTTTCCCAATATCGCCGCTCACTGCAAAACGCACCTGCGTATCGACATCACCCGGGAACGGATCCCCGTGGTGCCGGCCGCCCATTACGTCTGTGGCGGCGTGATGACCAATATGAACGGCCAGACCTCCATGCATAACCTCTTTGCGGCCGGGGAGACCGCCCACACCGGGGTCCACGGTGCGAACCGCCTGGCCAGCAACAGCCTTCTGGAGGCCCTGGTGTTCGCCCGGCGCGCCGCCGGAAGGGTGATCGAGAAACAACGCAATCCCTATAACAATGTGCTGATCCCGGAATGGTACGACACCGATGTGACCAATATGCAGGAATGGCGGCTCATCCGGAACAACCGGAACGAACTGCAGTCCATCATGTGGGATTACGTGGGCATTGTCCGTTCGAAAGTCCATCTTCATCGCGCCCTGCGGCGCATGCAGACGCTCTACGATGAGATCGAGGACTACTACCGGCGTACCCGCGTCGGAAAGGACCTGCTGGAACTCCGCAACCTTTCGGCCATTGCATATCTGATCGTCCGTTCCGCCCTGCGGAGGAATGAGAGCCGGGGCCTCCACTACATGTCCGACTACCCCGAAAAGGACGACAAGTATCTGAAAGATACCATCATTTAAGGAGACAGGAATGAAAAAGTCCCTCATCACCGCGTTTGTCATTGCGCTGCTTGTGATCGCCGCCTGCGCGCAGAAAGAAACGGTCAGGGAAAACGCCGGCGGATCCTCTCCCGCTCCCGCCCCGGAGGAGGAATTTGTCAGAGACGAGGCCGTGCAGGGCCTGAATGCGTTTACCTTCGAGCTGTACCGCCGGATCGCGGAAGCAACGGAGGGGAACACCTTTTACTCGCCGCTGAGTATTTCCGCGGCCCTTGCCGTCACCTATGCCGGAGCCGGAACGGAGACCGCCCGGGAAATGCGGGAAGTCATGCATTTCGGGCCGCAAAATGAGGCTTTTCATGCAGAATACGGCAGGATGCTGGACGGCCTGCGCTCGGGGGACGATGCGGATTTCGAGATGAAGATCGCCAACGCGGCATGGGTGCAGAAGCAATACACCTTGCGGAACGCGTATCTTCACACGATCGGGAACGCTTACCGCAGTACGGCGCGTGAACTGGATTTCCGGGAAAAGCCGCGGGCATCTTCCGATACGATCAATCAATGGGTGAGCGATCAGACGGCCGGCCGCATCCGCGACCTCGTCCCCGCCTCCGCGATCACGGGGCGAACACGGCTTATCCTGACGAACGCGGTGTATTTCAATGCGAAATGGGGAAATCCCTTCAACGAGGATATGACGGAAAAAGCTCCCTTTTACCTTCCCGGCGGATCGGAGACCGAAACGGAGCTGATGTATCAGCGGCATCACTACGCCTATTCGGAAACGGAGGATCATCAGGTGCTGGACCTCGAATACAAGGGCGGTGAATATGTGATGACGGTGATCCTGCCGCGGGAAACCGGCGGGATCGGGGAATTGTCCGGAACCCCCGGCACGGAGCTGCTTGCGGGGCATGATACGCTCAAACAGCGGAAGGACGTGCTGGTATATCTCCCAATTCCGGATGGAGACAAAATATGAACTGAGCCCCTTTCTCAGCAGCCTCGGCATGAAAACCTTGGCGTTTACTCCCCTTTGCGGACTTCAGCAGATGACCGGTGGGAAAGACCTGATCTCTTCAATCCTGCATAAGGCTTTCATCGAGGTGGATGAGGGAAGACCGAAAGCGGTAGCCGCCACCGAACAGTGATGAAGGCACCGGCAATGTAGCCCGCTCCGGAGGCGCCGGTGGAATTCCGGGCGGACCACCCCTTTATGTTCGTGATCCGTCACCGGGATGACAAGGCCGTGCTGTTCATCGGACACCTTATCGAACCCGAAGCGTCATGAAGTATTGTTTCGCCGCATTACGTCTCGTTCTGCTGCTGGCTTACGCTGCCGTGCTCATCCCCGTGCTGTTCATCCTTTACTGGCTCTTCGGGATATTCAGCAAAGACATGTCCGTGCGCATCATTCATTTTTTAACCCCGGCCCTGGCCTTTCCCCTGCGGAAGCTCCTGGGGATCCGGGTGCGGATATTCAACCGCGAATACCTGCCGAAACAGCAGGGCTTCCTGATGGTCACCAATCACCTGGGGTACGTGGAACTGTTCTCACTGCTGAAGATCCGTCCCATGGCCTTCGTTGCCAAGGACGAGATCGAAAAATGGCCGGTCATCGGCTCCGTGGTAAAAGCTATAGGCACGGTCTTTGTGGACCGTGAGACCGGCGGCCTGTCGGAGCTGTATATCAGGAAGATCTCGGAAACGGTGGAGAACCGGATCAATTTCTGGTTCGCTCCCGAGAAGACCACCACGGACGGCACCTGGCTAAGGCCCTTTTCCTCGGCCCTTTTTGTGGTGGCAAACCAGCTGAAGTGCCCCCTGGTGCCGGCGGTGTTCGTGATCAAACGCCTTAACGGGAAGCCGATACCCCCCGAAAAACGCTGTGAGGTGGCATGGGCAAATGACCGGGAAGGCAGAAGCACGCCCTTCCTCCGACAATTCCTGAATTTTCTGACCCACCGTTCGGTGGACATGGAAATGCACGTGCTGAAGCCGGTGATCCCCGATTACGATGACAGCGATATCGAAGCGCGCCGCGCCTTCTCCGACGCCGTGTACGAGCGCATGGCGGAGGTGCTGGAAAAGCACGAGAAGGATTTTGACAGGGAACGCAGGGCCTGAGCCATGCACGGCGGCCCGCCTGTTTTCGGGAACAAGGGAGGAAGCGTTCATAAAAAAGGGACCGGGATGAAAGCGAAGAAGCAATATCAGATCGGGACGTCCGGATGGAACTATCCGCACTGGAGAAAGCGTTTCTATCCGGAGGCGGTAAGCAGGAAGGACTGGTTCGGATACTACTGCGAACATTTCGGCACGGTGGAGATCAACAACACCTTTTACCGCTGGCCGACAAAAGCGATCCTGGAAAAATGGCATGCAGAGGCTCCCACGGACTTCACCTTCACCCTGAAGGCGCCGCGCATGATCACCCACATGAAAAAACTGAAAGACTGCGGTGAATACCTCCGCCGGTTTTACGGGCTTGCAGAAGTGCTTAAACAAAAAATGGGGTGTTTTCTCTTTCAGCTGCCGCCGAATTATCGCTTTACGGAACATAATTTCAATAAACTGAAGACCTTTGCCGGCCGGCTTGACGGCCGGAAGCACAATGTGATCGAGTTCCGGGATCCGGCGTGGTGGAACAAGGAGGTCTATGCCTTGCTCGAGGAGGAACATGTCGGGTTTTGCACGGTCTCGGGACTGGAGATGCCGCGGGAGATCGTCCGGACCTCGGACCTTGCCTATTTCCGCTTTCACGGGGAGCATTACTCTACGCGCTATCCGGAGGCCGATGTGAGGGAATACGCCCGCCGGATGCGGGAAATAAAGGGAAAGAAGGTCTTTGCCTACTTCAACAACGATCATAACGCCTATGCGGTACAGAACGCGAAGGAACTCCTCGGGGAACTGAACCGTTCCGGTCCCGGCGGGAAGGGAAGCATGAAATGAAAAACCGTGAACTGGCCCGGGAGCTGAGAAAGATCGCGGATATCATGGAGATACGGAAGGTCCGCTGGAAGCCGGAGGCCTACCGCGCCGCCGCCCGCAGGATCGAAAATACGGACACCGATATTGAAAAGCTGTACAAAAAATCGGGAAAGAAGGGCCTCCGGAAGCTTCCCTCGATCGGGAAGCGCCTGGCGGAACATCTTGCCGAATACCTCGGGACCGGGAAAGTGCGCAAATGGGAAAAGCTCCGCAAGCGCGTTCCGGAGGAACTGACGGAACTTATGAAGATCGGGGGCCTGGGCCCTTCGAAAATACGGGAACTTTCCGCCGAACTGGACATCCGGGATGCCGGTGACCTCAGGGAAGCCGCGGAGCACGGGAAGCTCCGGGAGCTCGAAGGCTTCGGGAAAAAAACGGAAGCGAATATTCTGCGTTCCCTCAGGCGCTACGGGAAAGGCCGTGAAAGAATGCTTATCAAGGAAGCGTGGGAGACCGCGCACGAGATCATCGCCCGCCTTGAGGAAAACGCCGGAGTGGAAAAGATCGCATATGCAGGATCGTTGAGAAGAATGAAAGAGACCGTCGGGGACATCGATATTCTTGCCGTGACAACGCATCCCTCGAAGATCCTGGATGCGTTTACGGGCATGAAGGACGTCTCCGATGTGCTGCTCAGGGGGGAGACCCGGTCGACGGTAATCCTCAGGGGATCCGTGCAGACCGACCTGAGGATCGTCGGGGCGGACAGCTACGGGTCGGCGATGCTGTATTTTACGGGAAGCCGGGACCATAATATCCGGCTTCGGAAGATCGCGATGGAAAAGGACCTCAAGCTCTCGGAATACGGCCTTTTCGAAGGGAGCTCGGACAAGAGGATCGCCGGCAGGGAAGAGGCGGACGTCTATCAAAAGCTCGGGCTGGCATGGATCCCTCCG
>JAGYLW010000010.1 GCA_018400915.1 Fidelibacterota bacterium | reverse complement strand
CCTTTCGGCTCCTCATATGATCGTGCTCAGCGATTTCCAGGATAACGCCATGACCCGGAATATCATTGCCCTGATTCATGATCTTTCCATACGGCCCGTATACGTGCCGCTGTACAAAAAGGAACCCAATACGGCGATAACGCAGTTGCAGCTGTTTCAGGATCCCTCCGCGGGTGCCGGTGTGCATACCCTGGATATTCAGACCTCCGCTTTCCCTGAAGACAGGGAGATATTTCCGCTTCAGGTGAGGGTGAACGGCCGGGATATCGGCAGGGCGGAAGTTTCGGAAGGCGGACATGCCGTTTTCCGTTTTGAACCGGAAGAAGGAAGGGAATATGTCCGTTGCGCCGTGGAATGTGCGCCCGACCATTATCCTGAGGACAACGTCCGCTACCTGGTGGCAAGAAGCTTCCGCCGCATCCGGCTGTTGTGTGTCGCCCGGGAAGCACATGAAGGATATCACATCAATGCTTTCAGGGCGATGGACCGCATCCGGCCTGAGGTTATAAAGGCGGAGGACCTGCCTTCCGTCGACCTGCGCGATTTTGACGCGGTCTGGATCTCCGGTCTTTTCAGGATCCCGGAACGGCAGCGGCAGGCATTGCTGCAATATGCCGGGGAGCGCCCCCTCTTTCTCTCCGCCGGCCGGGAAATGCCGGACAGTTCCGTCTGGCATGACATTCACGGTACGCTCCTGCCCGAAGACAAAAGCCCGGCATTTGTGAATATTTCATCGATGGACCCATCCCTTCGGCCGGAAACGGCGGACCTGAAGAGTTTCCGCATCCGGCGGTATTACCGCAGTACGGCGAAAGATCTTGATCCCCTGTGGATACTGAGCAACGGCGATCCCCTGCTGGCAAAAAAAGGTGAGAATCTTTATGTGTGGTTTTCGCCATTTTTGTTCGACTGGAACGAAACGGGCCTTTCGCCGTACTTTACCGCTGCACTGGACCGCCTGATGCAGGCCGCTTTGCAGAGCGGGGAAACCGGGTATCACACCGGTGATGCGTTTTCCTTCGGTGCACCGCTCTTTGAGGTCATTACGCCGGCCGGAGCAAAGCACCGCGTTCAGGGAAGTTTCGAAGCGACAGCAAGCCCCGGGTTCTATACGATCCTCGGCGATGACCTGAACAGGGAAGTAGCGGTGAACATCCCGGCATCCGAGTGCGAACAAAAAAGGATTACCACCGATCCCGCATATACGTATCCGGCGGAGGAATACGGGATCGGGAAACTTCGCCGGACGGTCAAGGGCAGGAATCTTCAGACGATATTTTTTCTGCTGGCGGCGGCGTTCATGATCCTTGAAATGCTGTTTTTGCGGAAAGGAGAGAAAACCACATCATGATTTATAAGGTAAAGCAAGAACCGGAACGTGCCATATTGTGCGCCGTATCCCTGCCGGGAAAGACAGAGGAAACCGAGCACTCTGTAGAAGAGCTGGAACAGCTCGCCGAGACGGCGGGTTCGGTGGTCGTGGATACGATGATACAGTCGCGTGAAAAATTCCATCCCGTACATTATTTCGGAACGGGAAAGCTCAGGACCCTGCATGCGCTTGCCGTGGAAAAGCAAGCGGACGTCCTTCTTTTTGATGATGAACTGAGTCCCTCGCAGCAGAAGAATATACAAAAAGAGATCCCGGAAATGAAGATCCTCGACCGCAGTGCCCTTATCCTGGATATTTTTACCATTCACGCAAAAACCCGGGAAGCCAAGACACAGGTAAAACTCGCGGAAGCCGAATATCTTCTGCCGCGGCTTACCCGGCAGTGGACGCACCTTGAACGGCAGGCCGGCGGCATCGGAACACGGCGGGGGCCCGGTGAGACCCAGATCGAGCTGGACCGCCGCCAGCTGAGGAAGCGTATAAAAAACCTGAAGGGCGAGCTCGAAAAGATCGCCGTACAGCTCGAGACGAAGAGGAAATCACGCTCAAAGCGCTTTAACGTCGCTTTGGTGGGATATACGAATGCCGGGAAATCCACTCTGATGAATTATCTTTCCGGATCCGGCGTCGAAGTGGAGGACCAGCTGTTCAAAACCCTGGATACCACGGTGCGCCGGGTACAGCTGGACAAAACGCATACCATATATCTGAGCGACACAGTGGGTTTTATCCGCAAACTGCCGCATCAGCTTGTCGCTTCTTTCCGGAGCACGTTGAAAGAGGCGGAGACCGCGGACCTTCTGCTGAAGGTCATCGATGTTTCCGACGCAAATTTCCGGGAGCATATCCGCACGATCGATGCGGTGCTGAAAGATTTCGACATCCCGGAAAAACGCTTTATCACGATCTTCAACAAGACCGACCTGCTAAGCAGCGACGAGAACATCCGCTATATTAAACAACATTTTCCCGGGGCAATCTGCATCTCCGCCACAAGGGGTATCGGTATCGACAGGGTTGTCCGGGCGATCCGGGAGCGTATCGAGGAGAGTTCCTATGTGCATGACCTCTACGTTGACCCGGAGGACGGGAAACTCGTTGCGGACCTCCATCGTTTCGGGGAAGTGCTGGACAGCCGCTTTGTGGAAGACAGGATACTGTTCAGGGTGTTCCTTGATAAACCCGTTTACCATGAACTGAAAAAGAAATACAGGATTTGATCCTCTGCAAACCGTTATCATAACATAAGGGGAAAAACATGAAAAGACTTGCCGTATGGTTTCTGCTTATATTCTGCATAAGCGGATCCTTCGCAAAAGAAAACACGACCCTGCTTGTCCGCTGTGACGATATCGGGATGTGCCATGCCGTCAACGTAGCGGCGCAGGAACTTGCAGAAACGGGGATACCCCTGAATTATTCCATTATGTTCGTTTGCCCCTGGTATCAGGAGGCGGTGGATATGCTGAAAGATCATGACAATGTGTGTTTCGGCATTCATCTGGCCGTGAACAGTGAATGGGAGAATTACCGCTGGGGACCCTGTGCGGTCAATACGGCCGTCTCATCCCTGACGGATGAAGACGGATATTTTTATCCGCGGATGGACATGGCTTATGCGGCGGACCCTTCCCTGGAGGAAATGGAAGCGGAACTCCGCGCCCAGATAGAACGGGCCCTGCGCAGCGGTCTGGAAGTCCGTTACTGCGATACGCATATGTCCACGCTGGATGCCCGTGACGATATCCACCGGGTGGTGACGCGTCTGGCGGAAGAGTATGGTCTCATTTTTTCGGAATTCGTTTCGGACCGGCGCATGACGGGAATGTATTCCCAGGACCCTCCGGAAAAACGCGGCGCCTTGTTCCGGCAGCTTGAGAACATCGATGCGGACGTGGTCAACCTGCTGGTCTGCCACCTCGGGAAAACGGGACCGGAGATGGATGCGCTGATCGATATGAACCCGAGCGGACCTGAGCATATGAGCCTGCACCGGGAAACGGAACTGAAGGTGCTTTCCTCGCAGGGCTTCCGTGAAAAAATTGCAGAGGAAAATATTAAGCTGAGTACCTACGGTATTGAATATGAGAACAAGCAAAGAAAAGGGGAATGACCGTGTCCTTTATTGAACTGATCGGATATATGGGTTCCGTACTTGTCGCCGTTTCCCTGATGATGAAGAATATCCGCCAGCTGCGCTGGTGGAATTTTGTCGGCGCGGGCATTTTTGCCCTCTACGGCGCGCTGATCAGCGCCTGGCCGGTATTTGCCATGAACGCCTTTATCGCCGGGGTGGATATCTACTACCTTGTCAGGATGAACCGTAAAGAGGAATATTTTGACCTGTTAGAAGTGGATGTGCACCGCTCGGACTACGTAAAACGCTTTCTTGACTTTTACCGGGAGGACCTGCATGCCTTTTTCCCCGATTTTCATATTGAACCCGGCAGGGAATACCGGGCATGCTTTGCCCTGCGCGACGCCCGGCCGGTGAGTCTGATCGTTTTTTCACCCTTGTCGGGAAAGGAGATGCGGGTGGAAGTGGATTACGCCATCCCCCAGTACCGCGACCTGAAAACCGGAAAATACATTTACACTGAAGGTATCAAACGTCTTGGACTTGACAGGGATTACCGCTTCATTTGCCAAACGGACAATGAGCAGCACCAGCGCTATCTGAAGGCGCAGGGGTTTGAAAGAACGGGAGAAAGGGACGGGACGCCGGTTTATGTTTATGAAAGAACATGATACGTTGCAGGATGTGCGGAAATGCACTTGATCCTGCATCGGCAAAGCTTCGGCATTATGAAGACCAGGATTTGAAATGTTCGATGATGTCGCGGTAACGGGGGACCACAAAGTCATCGACAATGTCTTCCCAGGAAAGATACAGCGTTTTCTGCGCTTCCTCCCCTGCCTTTTTCAGTGTTTCAGGATCATTGATGGCCCGGCGAATCGTTTCGGCAAGGCTTTCCGGCGAATTGTCGCAGAGAAAACCGTTCTTTCCGTCCTCTACACCCTCGGAGGCATTGCTCTCCCTGACAATGACGGAAGGGGTGGCCACGGCGGCAGCTTCCCGCGTGACGACGGGAGCGTTATCATACACGGAGGGAAAGATGAAAAGATCGGCCCGCGCAAAGATCCCCTGCAGCGCTTCGCGGTCAAGGATCTTTCCCAGAAAGCGCACGCACCGTGACAGCCCGAGATCGCTGACCATGTCCTCGAAATGTTCCCGCGCTTTCCCCTCACCGACAAAGAGCATGGTAAACGCAACACCCGCGTTTCGCAGTAATTTCAATGCCCGGAGGATGGTGGCGAGGTTCTTTTGCCGGATAAGCTGACCGACGAAAAGGAACACCAGCCCGTCTTCCGGTATTTTGTATGCTTTTTCGGTCTTTGCGGCCAGCGCAGCCGGATCCCGGGGAGGCGTGAAGTCGGCGCCGTTGGGAACGACATCGATACTGCCTTTATAGCCGTAGGAACTCAGGGTCTTTTTTGTGCTTTCATTGACCGCCCACACCGCATCGGCATAGTTGAAGAAATCCACGACCAGGTGGGTGATCAGCCAGGAAATGGCATCCGAGCGCGTCACCTCCTTGAAATCATCATAAAATTTTGAATGGAAGCTTGCCACCAGGGGGATGTTCTTCTGCCGCGCATACTGCAGGGCGATATTCCCGGAGCTGAAGGGGCTCTGGGCATGGACGATATCGACATCCAGGCTGTTGAGCTTTTTCCATAATTTCGCATTGTGAGCACCCACTCCCATGCGGTAGGGTTTGCGCAGCACCATGGGAATGGAGGGATACCGCAGGACGGGAAATATCTCATCGTCCACATACCCGGGATATTCCGGAGTAACAACATAGGATTTCCCGTATTTTTTCCTGATCCAGTAGGCGTAATTCCGGGTCACGTTCGCAACGCCGTCCATGACGGGCGGGAACGATTCATTGAACTGTATAACGCGTAATTCCATTCTCGCACCTTTTATTATAGATAAATTAATGATTTCCTGTCCACCGAGTCAAGCACCTTTGTCTCCGGAATTCATCCCTTTGCATATTTCAGGTAGGGGACCACAATGTCGTTCACGGGATTTCCGGTACCGTCGTAAGTGATGGTGAGCACCGGCACGCCGGTAACCTTTTCAATGGTCTTGCTCATGGCTTCGGTGATCAGCGAAGGACAGCAGAAAGCGGGATTCGTCTGCACGAACAGCGAAATGTCGGGATGCTCCCGGATAATACGGAAGATCTTCAGTATGTTCTCATAGCTTTCCCCGTCCTGCTCGATGCGGATATTGAACTTGTCAAGCTGTTCACGCACATACGGATTTTTCGGCGACAGGGGCTCCCCGAGATATTTGCTGAAACAGTTATGATAGCGGTTTTCCAAAAGGCGCATGGCCGCAAGCAGCGATTTGTACATGATCAGTTCATGGAAGTGCAGTTCCCGGATCCATTTTTTGTAATAGGCTCCCACAATGATCTTTGCATAGTCGTTGTAGGGGGTGATCAGCACCTCTCCGCCCGCATCTTCGATGCAGTGGATCAGGTCCTGGTTGATAACCTCGTTGTCGCGGACATACACGTCGCCGAAAATGGCCACTTTGGGACGGGGACCGTCTTTTCTGACCGGAATAGCATCAAGCCGTTTGATGATCTTTTCAACGGCTTCCATAAAATGCATCTCACCGAGAAAAGCGGATTCAAGCATGTCCCTGCTTTCCCGAAGGACCCCGTCGGTCTCACCCCTGTTGATCTCATACGGGCGTATCATACAGCCGATCTTTTTTAAATTGCCGCCGAACATGTAGGCAAAATAGGTTTTTACGGACACGATGGGGCTGATATCCACCATGGCCAGTGTGCCGTTATAAACGCCTGCTTCGCGGACGTCCTCATTCTCGTTGATCAGCGTTTTGATAAAAGGGGAATACATGGGAATATTACAGGCCCAGTTTCCGCGTGCCATCCAGAGAAGGGTCTTTGCCGGGTCAAGACCGTGTTTGCGAATATAGGTCATATACTCGTGTGTGATCACGTTGACGGGAATGCACTGCCCCGTGTTCATCTTCATGCTTTCAGCGATAAGACCGGGTGTCTCTTCCAGCGGGTAGGCATCTACGCCCGCATAGCGGAGATTCGCCGCGACCAGCGGTATCACCATGGGGTCCCAGTTCGGAAGCAGCAGCGTTTTTCCCTGGATGTCGCTGTTGATTTCGGGGGCGACCGGCGGGCGTGCTTTCACCGGCGCCGTGCGGTTCCCGGCGTTCAGATGATTTTTGAAAGCGCGCACCCCCGCTTCGATACGGGTCTCGTAACCGATATTGGAATCATGTTCATCCAGCTGCAGGATAAGATAGGGCTTTTTGCTTGCATCCATAATGCGTCTGAAATACTCCAGCGCAAAGGAATCCGGAGCGCACTTGAATGAAGTAACATAGACGGGATAAAGGCCTTCGGTCTTTGTGCAGAGGTCTGCAGCCTCCATAATGGCGGAGGGATAATACCAGTGCAGGTAATCAAGCAGGTTTTCGGTGTCCGCGCTATGTTCTGCGGAAGGGAGGGCATCCATGAAGCAGGTGTTGATCCCCAGCTGGGCAAAATAATCCGGTATCCCCTTGTTCATTGACGGTTGCAGGACCGTGTAGGGCCGCCCCAGGAATGCGACCGAGACCTCGCCGTCCGCAGGTTCCCGGTAAAGCGACCGGAGTTTTTGCTTTATGTCGCCGTAGCGGGCCAGCGCTTTGTCATACGCTTTGTGCACCTCAAGGATTCCGAAGCGACCGGGAAAGGTTTCCTGCAGGGATCTGTAGAGCTCGGCCTTTGTCAGGAGGGGGTTCTGCCGGTGGTTGATCAGGGGCCGCATGCTTTTGATGCGCTCCCCGTCCGTTTCCATCAGGGAGGTGACAACACCCGCAAATTGCGTGTAATAACAGTATTTGCGCATCCGTTTCGGTTTTTCGGGGTCCCGGTCCGCTTCCAGGTGATGGGGCAGAAAGATCACATCGCATTGACCTGCAAGTGACCGGACGTGTCCGTGAAAGGCGCTTACGGGGGCACAGAACTCCGCACCGGTGTGTTTTTTCCCGATGCTGAGAATATTTTCTGTTTTTTCGCTGCTTACCGTCTGCAGGCCGAGTGTATGAAAAAAGGTTTTCCACAGGGGAAGCTCTTCAAAGATCTGAAGGCCGGCGGGCAGGCCGATGCGCGGAGCGGAGGGAGATATATGCGGCCATTTTGTCTCTTTGCAGATCTTTTGCCTCTCCTGAAGCAAAGAGGGGACTTTTTCCTTTTTGACGTATTTCCGGGTGCGGTAGTCCCTGCCACACAGAAAACCGTAGGCCACTTCTTCACCCTTCACGTTTGCAATGCGGATACGGCAATGATTCAGACAAAGGTCACAGATCTCCGTTCTTACCGGGATCCGTGCTTTGTAAATGTCAATTCCCCTGAAGGTGCTTTTACCCCGGATTTCCGTGGCGGCGGTAAGGGCGGCACCCAAAGCCCCGGTCAGGTGGCAGTATCTTGAAACGAAGACCGGCTGCCGGAGTTTTTGCTCAAAAGCCGCCACCAGCGCACGGTTCTTTGCCGTGGCGCCCTGAAAACATACGTGTTTCCCGATGCTGCCGCCGGCCGCCACCTTCTGAAGGTAATTTTCCCGCACGGAAAAAAGCACGGTCGCCAGGATCTCGTCCACGGAATAATGTTTATTGAGATAATGATTGACATCACGCTCCATGAAGACCGTACAGCGGTCGCTGGCCAGCGGGGCGGAGACTCCCTGCGCCCGCTTCGAATATTCGGAAAGCGGGACATTGAGACGGGATGCCTGCTCCTCGATAAAGCTTCCCGTACCGGCCGCACAGACGGTATTCATCTTTGAGAAGGTCACCACACCGTTGCGCAGGGTGGTGAATTTGGAATCCTGGCCGCCGATCTCGATAATGGTGTCGATCCGTGAATCCAGCTCTGTCGCGGCGCGGGCATGTGCGGAGATCTCGTCCATAATGCAGTCCGCGCCGACCAGTTTGCCGATGAACTTTCGTCCGGAGCCGGTGGTGGCGACAGAACAATAATCGAAATCATAGGACCGTGATTCCGATAAGCGGTCGATCGCTTCAAAGATCCCCTGCACGGCGATGACGGGGCGTCCGGCGGTGCGGGTGTAAAATCCGCAGACCGGCGTTTGTTCACGGTCGGTAATCATTGCCTTTGTGGATGTCGAACCGATATCAATACCCATATGAACCTGCTGCCGCGAAAGGGTCTCCGGAGCTTTGTACACATCCACCTCGATAAGGGTATTGCCACCGTTCACCGGCATGTCAAAATGCTCGACGCTGTCAAAATCGGGATAATTGCTGAGGCGGAGTTCCAGGGGAGGATAGAAATAGGTCTTTTTAGCTTCCTTTGGGGCGGAAATGTCCTTTTTGCCGACCCGGGTTTCCGGAAGCCCTTCTTCAAGCAGCAGCAGTGCGGCGCCGATGGCGGAAAAGAGGTGAGCGTGTTCATGGACGCGGATATCGCTGCCGGTGATCGTGCGCAAGTGTTCGACGACGGCGGGATTGCGGGCGACGCCGCCGGCAAATATCATGGGGGAAAGCCCCGGGTCGTTCAGATTCAGGGTCTCCGTGATATTGTTCGCAAGGCCGTTGCACAACCCGTCGCAGATCTCCTCCAGGGAATAACCTTCCTGCTGGCGGTGGATAATATCGGTCTTTGCAAAAACGGAACAGCGGGAGGCGATCTTCGGCGGTTCCCCGCGGTTCGCAAGGGCATGCTCGCTGAGCTCTGCGCTGCCATTCAGATCGAGCCGTTTGGCCTGCTGGTCCAGAAATCCTCCGGTGCCGGCGGCACAGGAGGTATTTGACCGCAGGCTTTTGTAATTGCCGTCTGCATCAAAACGGATAAGCGCGAATTTTTCGCCGCCCACATGAAGGATGGAGCGGAACTGCCCGTAACAGGCACGTACTCCCGCGATCAGGGCGACCCGGGAATCGTAGTGTTTGCACCCCCGGATCAGCGCCGGCGCCGTGGATGTCCGCGCTGCGCCGATGACATGTTCAAGCGGCATGGAAGACAGAATGTCAAAAAGGCATGCGGCGGGCTTTCCCTGGTGCGGGCGGTAAACGTGATGAAGAAGATTTCCTTCGGTATCCGTTTCCACCACGGAAACCGTCACCGAGCCGGCATCAATACCGAGAATTCGTTTGCGCATACAATATCAGCCTTTCATGGTCAGGTAAATTCCAGCAATTGTTTCACTAAGGTTCGCAGGATCTCACGTTGTATGTTTTTGGTTTTTGTGAAGGCATTACGGTGAACGCTTTCACGATCCGGGGCGGGAAATATCTGATCGCCGAAACCGGTAAAAGCCTGCTTCAGACGGGAAAGCATATGAAAAGCCGTGTTCTTGCTGACGCCGATCTCTGCGGCGAGCCTGCGGACGGAGAGGGGTTTCCGGTTCTCCCGGAACAGCAGCAGCGCCCGGAACCATTTCTGCAGAGGGATGTGCGTATTGTGGAAAATGGTATTGACCGTTGCGGAAAAGGAGCGGTTGCAGGAATTGCAATGGAAGCGCGGTTCATGTTTGAAGCGGGACACCCGTTTCGATCCGCAATAGGGACAAACGGGAGTTTTCCCCCAGCGGAGCTGTTCGATAAAGGTCATGCTTTCCCCGCGCTCCGGGGAAAGCGGGTTCAGATCTTCGGATTGAAAACGATGTTCCATAACGGAATATACGGGATTTCCCGAAGGTAAGCCAGGGAATTTCTACCATAAAATGGGACAGTATCGGATGAGAACGGGAAACGGTCCGGGAAATAAGCGAAATTTGTTGCAGGCGGAGACGCATAGCGCCGGAAGACGCGGGTGCCGGGGAATTTAGTTTAGCAAGCTGTTGCCTCAGGCACGGTTTTTCGCTAAATTTAATGATGTTTTAACCTTCGCACAAACAGGAGACAGCATGAAGGAACTTCCGAAAATCTATGATCCGAATAATGTAGAAGATAAATGGTTCGATCACTGGCTTGAAAAAAAATATTTCCATTCGGAACCGCAACCGGAAAAAAAAGCCTTTACCGTGATGATCCCCCCGCCGAATATCACCGGCATGCTCACCATGGGACATATACTCAATAACACCCTGCAGGACATCCTGGTACGCAAAGCCCGCATGGAAGGTTATGAGACCATGTGGCTTCCGGGCACCGATCATGCCGGTATTGCGACCCAGGCCCGAGTGGAAAAGTTCATCCGGGAACAGGATGGGAAAACCCGCCACGACTACGGCCGGGAAGCCTTTATTGAACGCATCTGGGAATGGAAGGAACAGTACGGCGGGATCATTATCAGGCAGCTTCAGAAACTCGGGGTTTCCTGCGACTGGGACCGCGAACGTTTTACGCTGGACGAAGGACTGTCGAAAGCGGTGCGTGAGGTTTTTGTCCGCCTCTATGAAAAGGGACTTATTTACAAGGGCCGCCGGATCATCAACTGGTGTCCCGTTTCCCATACCGCCCTGTCGGATGAGGAAGTGATCTACCGGGAGAGCGAAGGACATCTGTGGTATTTCCGTTATCCGGTCAGTGGGCTGAAGGATCGTCATCTTGTGATCGCGACCACCCGCCCGGAGACCATGCTGGGGGATACGGCCGTTGCGGTCAATCCCCGGGACAGGCGGTACCGCGACCTTCTCGGCAAGACGGTGCTGCTGCCGATCGCTGAGCGCGAGATTCCCGTCATCGCGGATGATTATGTGGACATGGAGTTCGGCACCGGGGCGGTCAAGATCACCCCGGCGCATGATCCGAATGACTATGAGATCGGCCTGCGTCACGGACTGGAATTCCTGAATGTGATGAATGAGGATGCCAGCATGAATGATACGGTGCCGGAGCGTTTTGCGGGCATGGACCGCTATGCCTGCAGGAAAGCGGTGGTAAGGGAATTCGAAGCAAAGGGCCTTCTGGAAAAGGTCGAGGATTACACGCACAGCGTGGGCTACAGTGAACGCGCGGGTGTGCCGATCGAGCCCCGGCTTTCGGAGCAGTGGTTCGTGAAAATGAAACCGCTGGCGGAACCTGCCCTGAAGGCGGTAAATAACGGCGATATCCGGTTCAACCCTCATCGCTGGGTGAAGACCTACAATCACTGGCTGGAGAACATCCGGGACTGGTGTATCAGCCGCCAGCTGTGGTGGGGGCACCGCATTCCTGTCTTCAGCTGCGCGGACTGCGGCTGGGAGTCGGCACTTCGCGAAGACCCGGATCGCTGCCCCGTCTGCGGCAGTGCGAAGGTCCGGCAGGACGAAGATGTGCTGGACACCTGGTTCAGTTCCTGGCTCTGGCCTTTTTCCACGCTCGGCTGGCCGGAGGACACGCCCGACCTTGAGTACTATTACCCTACCGACGACCTGGTGACCGCTCCGGACATCATCTTTTTCTGGGTGGCGAGAATGATCATGGCCGGGCTGGAATTCATGGACGATATTCCTTTTAAGAACGTGTATTTTACCGGCCTGATCCGCGACATGCAGGGACGCAAAATGAGCAAGTCCCTGGGGAATTCACCGGATCCCCTGGATATTATTGAAGATTACGGTGCGGACGCTCTCCGTTTCGGAATGATGCTGATCGCCCCCAAAGGTCACGATATCCTCTTTGACACCTCACAGATAGAGGTGGGACGGAATTTCATGAACAAGCTCTGGAACGCGAGCCGTTTCGTGCTGATGAACCGTAACGAAAAAACCGGAGCGGGAACGCTTCCCCAAAAGGATGAGCTTCTGCTGGCGGACCGGTGGATCCTCTCCCGCCTGAAGGCAACGATCCGCTCGGTGGACGGGAACCTTTCCCGTTACCGTTTCAACGACGCCGCAAAAGACATCTATGATTTCACCTGGAGCAATTTTTGCGACTGGTATATTGAACTGATCAAACCGCGCCTGTACGGAAATAACGAAAAGGAGAGATCCTCCGCCCTGAGCACCGCCGTATACGTTTTGCGGAGCCTGCTCAAGCTTCTGCATCCCTATGCGCCCTTTATCACGGAAGAGATCTGGCAGTTTTTGAAAACGTCCGATGATCCGGACATCATCCTTGCTCCCTGGCCGGGAGAGGAAAAAATACCCGCAGACAAGGCCGCTGTCCGGGACATGGAACTGATCATGGGCGTCATTACGGCCATTCGCACGATACGGTCCGAGATGACCGTGCCTCCGTCGAAGAAAGCGGATGTGCTGATCGGTGGCGGAACAGAGGAATCCAGGAAAATACTGGAAGCAAGACGGGGCGACCTGATCTCCCTGGGAAAGATCGGCGCGCTGAAGATCGCCGGAAAGGTGGAGAAGCCGGCGCTTGCTTCCTCCGCAGTCGTGAAGGGACTGGAAATTTATGTTCCCCTGGAAGGGCTTATCGATATCGAAAAGGAACGGGAACGCCTGCAAAAGGAGATCTCCGCATACGAGGGGCGCATCAACGCCTCGCAAAGCAAACTGGAAAACCCCGCGTTTGTGACCCGTGCCCCTGAAAAGATCGTGGAGCACGAACGAAAAAAGCTGGGAAATTACCGGGAAACGCTTGCACTGTTGAAGGAAAATTACCGGAAACTGACCGTTTGAACGGTATGGCCGGCAGTCTGCGGTTTTCTCCGGAAAGCGTGCTCCGGGCTTTGTGTTGTCCGCAGGGGAAAACTTAAGAAGAAAGGCAGGAATGAAAACGACGAAACGCGAGATCATTATGAAAGGGTTCAGCCCCATGGCCCTTCTGGGTGTGAGCGACGAGAACCTGAAAATTTTACGCAGCCATTTCAACGCGAATATCACGGCACGGGGAGAGCGCCTCATTATCGAAGGCCCGTTTGAGGTCGTGGAGCAGATACAGCACATTCTCAATGAACTGATCCATTTGATCCCCCGGAGAAAACAGCTCGATCCCACGGATGTAAGGACAATGATCAATATGGAGGGCGACCATCAGGAAAAGATCTATTCGGGCCCCGGCGACTCCATTATCCTTTTTACCCATAAGGGCATCATCAAACCCCGAACTCCCGGACAGGATGCTTATTACCAGGCCAGTGTGAACAATGACATCACCTTCGTGACCGGTCCCGCCGGCACGGGGAAGACCTATCAGGCGGTTGCGGTGGCCGTCGCCGCCCTGAAGAACCACGAAGTTTCCCGTATCATTCTGACCCGCCCGGCCGTGGAAGCCGGTGAAAGGCTGGGATTTCTTCCGGGAGACATGATCGAAAAGGTCGACCCCTACCTTGCACCCCTGTACGACGCGATGCGCAGCATGCTTGCGCCGGAAAAGTTCAAGGCCTACCTGGAACAGCGGGTCGTGGAGATCGCCCCGCTTGCCTACATGCGCGGGAGGACCCTGGATAACGCCTACCTTATCCTGGATGAGGCCCAGAACACCAGTGAACTGCAGATGAAGATGTTCCTTACCCGCATCGGGATCAATTCCAAAGCCATTATTACCGGAGATGTCACCCAGATCGACCTTCCCGGAAATCAGCACTCCGGACTGTGTACGGCCATCGATATTCTCCGCGGAATCGAGGGGATCGCGATCTGCGAGCTGAATACCGTTGACGTGGTGCGCCACCCGCTGGTCAAGGAGATCATTGAGGCGTATAAGAAGAAGGACAGCGGCGGTGAATAAACAGGGGTTCCATTTTCCGGCGCGTGGGAGAAGAAGATGCGCGCATAAGATCAATGTTTACGGTCTCACCGCGCGGTTCTTCAACCGCCCCGCCGCACAAAAGCTTTGAATACGTAAAAATATGATGTAATATTCATCATACCGACGATACGGGAACTCTGCACCTGTTGAAGCATTCATTCAGGTTGACGGACAAACATTCACCGGAGCGAAACACTTCCGGAAAAAAGAAAGGAACGATCATGCTGAATAAAGAAAACGTACAAAAAGTCCTGAACAAGGTCCGCCCCTCTCTGCAGATGGACGGCGGGGATGTGGAACTGGTAAACGTCCGCGAAGACAATACCGTTGAAGTAAAACTCACCGGTGCCTGCAACGGCTGCCCCATGGCCACCATGACCCTCAAGGCGGGGATCGAACGCGTTTTAAAAAGCGAGCTTCCGGAGGTTTCCGAGGTCGTATCCGTTTAAATGTCCGATTTTTATCATCGATTTGACACCGAGACGTTCGGCAAGAGGCACAAAGACCGCTACCGCAGCGTATTCCAGGTTGACCGGGACCGCATTCTTTACAGCGGGGCATTCCGGCGTCTGCAGAATAAAACCCAGGTATTCAAATCCGGCGCACACGATTTCTACCGGACCCGTCTCACCCATTCCCTGGAAGTGGCGCAGATCGGCCGTTCCATTGTCAATTACCTGAACAAGACCCAGTTCAGGTCTGCGGCCGTTGACAGTGATCTCGTGGAAGGTATCTGCCTTGCCCACGATCTGGGAAATCCTCCCTACGGGCATCCGGGAGAGGCCATGCTGAATGAAATGATGCGCGATGCCGGGGGCTTTGAGGGAAACGCCCAGACGCTGAAGATCATTACCGAACAGCTGCATGAGGATCCCGAAGGCGATCAGGGGATGAAGCCCAGCAGGGCCTTTATCGACGGAATTTTAAAGTATAAGGTGCTGTGGTCGGACCGCAGCGGGGAAAACAAATTCCTCTACGATTCACAGAAACGCTATCTTGATTTTGTGAACGGCGGCAGCAGGCATTACGACGGCCGGAGCCTTGAATGTCAGATCATGAACTGGGCCGACGATGTCGCCTATTCCCTTCATGATCTTTCGGACGGTTACCGGGCGGGCTTTGTGACCCGGAAAGACATCGACCGCTGGTCCGCCGAAACACCGCTGGGAGATCAGGAAGTCAGACATCTTGAGACCGTCATGGCCAAACTGGGCCATCGCGAGGATTTTGACCGTTTTCTCGCCTCCCGGACCGGGAAATTCATCGAGGGGGTCCGTCTGGTAAAACGGGACCATCCGCTGGGAACCCGGAGCAACCGGTACCGTTACGGTATTGCCGTCGATCCGGAAATCAAGACGGAGAACACGCTGTACAAGCGCCTTGCGGTTGATATCATATTCCGCTCTCCGCAGCTGGAGCAGCTTGAATTCAAAGGCCGGTATATTCTGAAGCGCCTGTTTGAAACCTGTCTTCAGGGGAATCCGGATTCCTTTCAGCTGCGTACCAGGATCCTTCCTTCCTCTCTGAGAGAAAAGATGAAACATATTGACATCAACGATTACACAGAGGTTGCCCGCATGATCTGTGATCATTTTGCGGAGCAGACCGATATTTCGCTGCCGAAAATATATAAGCGGCTTTTTGATCCGGATTACGGGACCTTTTACGACCTGGTCTAGTCCCGATAATGTAAAAGGCGTACGCTCCCGGACCGGTGTAAAGCCTCCAGCATCCGGGGCTGGAATAAAAGACCCGCAGGAACCGCAATACCGGAGCCGGCAATGCATTCATCCATACTGATCAGAGACCCACTCCTGTGCTGCCGTATGAAAGACGACATAAATCAGGACGACGTTCTGGACACGTTCAGAGGCGGACATGTGTATATTGAGGGTAACAGGATCATTTCCGCGGGACCGGAAGCATTCACGGGGAAGGCGGACCGTGTCATCGACGCAGGCAGGATGCTCGTGCTTCCCGGCCTGGTGAACACCCACCATCATTTCTTTCAGTCGCTAACGCGCAATATTTACGGGACCCGGAGATCGGAGCTTTTTGACTGGCTTAGCACGCACTATGAAATATGGCGAGGTATCGGCGGGGATGCGTTCTATATCAGCGCGAAGACGGCCATGGCGGAATTGCTGAGATCGGGATGTACCGCGAGTTCCGATCATCTCTACCTGTTCCCGCGGAATGCGGAATCCACACTGATAGACCGGGAGATCGGTGCGGCAAGGGAACTCGGTCTGCGTTTCCAGCCGACCCGCGGCTTTATGAGCATGAGCAAAAGGGACGGGGGACTTCCGCCGGAAGAGGTGGTACAGGACGAAGAGGCCGTCTTTGAAGATATCGGGCGTCTGGTGGAAGCATATCATAATCACCGTTCCGGCTCCATGCTGAGGATATCGCTGGCGCCCTGTTCGCCCTTCTCCATCACCCCGGGATCCATGCGAAGAACGGTGGAAGTGGCGGAAGAACACGGTCTGCAAATCCATACGCATCTGGCGGAAACCCGGGACGAAGAGCGATATTGTCTGGAAAAATTCGGGAAGCGTCCCTTCGCTTTGATGCGGGACCTCGGCTGGATCCGGGAGAACGCCTGGTTTGCACACTGTATCCATATGAATGACGCGGAGATCCGGGAGGCCGGAAAAGCAGGGATCGGTGTGGCACACTGCCCCACCTCGAATATGCGGCTCGGGTCGGGCATTGCTCCGGTAAAGGAATTGCTCGGCGCCGGAGCGAAGATCGGTATCGGCGTCGACGGCTCCGCATCCAATGATTCCTCGAACATGCTGATGGAATTGCGGAACGCCATGCTGATATCCCGCCTGCGGGAACGGGAATTCTGGCTGGATGCCGACGAGGTGCTGTGGATGGGCACCATGGGCGGTGCGAAGGTTCTCGGCCGGGATGACATTGGGCAGATCAAAGCGGGGAAATGTGCGGATATCAGCATGATCTCAATGGACCGGCTCGAATATGCCGGCGCGCAGCACGATCCCGCCGCGGCGGTGGTCTTCGGCGTAGCGATGGAAGCCGTCGATCACGTGATCGTCAACGGCAGGATGGCAGTGGATCACGGGAAGATCAACGGTCTCGACGACACCGCACTGATCAGGGAGCAGCAGCGCCTTTCGGACGGCCTCGTTGCCATGGCGGAAAAACACATGCGGCGGAAATTGCGGCGCTGACACACAGATCCTGTAAAAGCACTCCGGGCGGAAGACGTTGAAACGTTGAAGTGTTGAATCGTTGAAATGCAGGGAGGGCTGTCCACGGATTACACAGCTTGTCCCGATGAATATCGGGGGATTAACACAACCTGCCCCGGCGAATGTCGGGGAATGAACACGCATAATTGATAATGTTATGTCCCGCAGGAATATCTCCAATATCCGACAGCTGAATGCCGTTTCCCGGAACTTTCCCTCCGCCTTGTTCATATACGAAAAGACCAACAAAGGAGTGTGCAAATGAAAAAACTGATATCACTGTTACTGATCTTCACGGTGCTTATTCCCCTCGGCGCGCAGGATCTGCAGTCTCTCAGCGACCAATTTGTCAATATCGCCGAAACGGTAAGCCCCTCCGTTGTGACGGTTACGGCTCAGAAGGTCACCAAAATAAGGAACCCTTTCGGGGACCTTGATATCCCTTTTGATTTTTTCGGCTTTGAAATGCCGAAAAAAGAACGCGAGTTCCGAAGTTCTGCCCTGGGTTCAGGAGTGATCGTGGAAGAAGGGTATGTGATCACCAACAATCATGTGATAGAAAATGCGGAAGAAATAAAGATCGTCCTGAACGATAAACGTGAATTTGAAGCGACCGTTGCGGGTATGGACTCAAAAACGGACATTGCAGTGTTAAAAATTGAAGGCAAGAAACTTTCCCCGGCAGCACTCGGAGATTCCGAAGGCCTGCGAGTGGGAGAATTCGTGCTGGCCATCGGAAGCCCCTTCAGTACCCGTCTGGGAAATACGGTGACCCACGGGATCATTTCCGGGCTGGGCCGTTCCGGCATGGAGCTCAGCACCTACGAAAATTATATTCAGACCGACGCTTCCATTAATCCCGGAAACTCCGGAGGAGCGCTGGTGAACCTGAAGGGAGAGGTCATCGGTATCAATTCTGCGATCCTGAGCCGTTCCGGCGGATCGAACGGGATCGGCTTTGCCATCCCCATTAACCTTGCCGAACGGGTAATGCAGGACATCATTACCAAGGGCCGTGTCGTCCGCGCATGGCTGGGAGTGACCATTCAGGAATTGAACCAGGACCTTGCCAGATCGCTTGGCCTGGAAGAGGTGAACGGCGTGCTCATCTCCGATGTGGTGAAAGACAGCCCCGCAGACAACGCAAAGCTTCAGAGCGGGGACGTGATCATCAGGGTCAATCACGAAACGGTGCGCACTCCCTCCGAACTGCAGCTGAATATTTCTTCCCGTACGCCGGGTGAAAATGTCAAGCTGACCATTGTACGGGAAGGCAAGACCCGCATCGTTTCCGTGGATCTCGAGGAACTTCCGGATGACCGGCCGGCCATGGCCGCACGGGAAAGCGGAAATGTTGACCTTGGATTTTCGGTCCGGGAAAATTCCGAAGAGCTGGCAAGACAGTTCCGGCTCGACAGTGACGAGGGCGTCGTGATCGTCAGCGTTGAACCCGGCTCCGAAGTACAGCGAAAAGGCGTCCGTCCCGGCGACCGCGTTATCAGCATTGAAAGAAATCACATCAAGAATATGGATGATTTTCAGAAGGCACTTGAACATATTGAAAAAGAACAGACCGTCCTTGTGCTCCTGGAGACGAGGAACGGCAACAAGCGCTTTATTACGGTACAGGTGAAATAAATAACCTCCTTAGTTTATCGTAATGGCGAAGCCGCCCGTTCCGTTACGGGCGGCTTTTTTTATACGGTAAAAAAGAGGGTTAGAAAAGGAGAAGATGCAAACGGCCGGCGGTACCGGAACCACAAGATCATTTTTGGTTTCCGGTATGCGGGAACGGGCAGGAAGCGTGTCTCGTGTTAAACGGAAGTCTTTCCGTGTGAAGCGTGCACGGCCAGCTGCAGGATGATTCCGCCGGTGATCAATATCAGCCCGATGACCGTTGTGGGAAGGATCGTTTCACCCAGAACAAAACGGATGCACAAAAGCGAGAGAAAGGGGACCGCATAGATGAAATTGCTGACCAGGGCGGTGGATGTCGTCCTGCGCAGCGCGTTCAGCCAGAGCAGGAAGGTAATGCTCATTTCAAAAAGTCCCACGTATGCGGCGGCGGCAATACCTCCCGCGCTCAGGGTGTCCGGACGGAAAAAGAAAAGGGCCGGTATGCTGAGGATCAGGGCGCCCGTGGCAAAAGGGATCCACAAACTGATGACCGGATCCACCTCCATGCTTTTGGCCGTCAGCCAGTAGAAGGTCCAGACAAACGTGGTCGAGAAGGCCAGCAGTATTCCCGGCAGGCTGACGCCTCCCGGCATGCGTTTCCCGCCAAGGACCAGAATGAGGACGCCGGAAAAGGAGACACAGAGGGCGGCCAGGCGAAGGATGTGAAATTTTTCCTGTTTCAGAAGCATGGCGAAAAGGGCCATGATCAGCGGCCAGGTAAAATTGACCGCCTGTGCGAACTGTGCCGGCAGCATGTCATAAGCCCTGAAAAGCACAAAATAGTAGATCACGGGATTCAGCAGTCCCGCCAGGAGAAGCTTGCGGACTTGCGTTGCGGAGAGGTGTTTCAGACGACGGTAACGGCCTCCAAAGAGCATGATCAGGCTCAGGGTCAGGCAGGAAAAAAGCACGGCGAGAAAAAGCAGTTCAAAGGGCGACAGGAGCGAAAGCGCGATCTTGAAGGCCGAGGCGACGCTTGCCCAGAGGACCAGGACGGCCCCCGCAAAGATCAGGGCAAGGGTGTTGTTCTTTGCAGGCATCACCGTTCCGGCCATATCCGTATGTCATCCGTTCCAAGCGGAGGCGACACCTGAAAATATATCAGCCTGCCGTTCCCGATCCAGAGGTCAACCCCGGACCCCGGATAGGAATATAGCACGGCGGGATCATTGCCGTTCTCCTCTTCCGTTTCTGTTTCCGGCTTTCCGGGATAAAGCGCTCCCGCAATATTCAGGACGTTTTCACGGGACATGCCGGTACGGATCTTTTTATCAAGAAGATAACAGGGATTCGCGGTGGTGATCACAAGAAGACGGTCGCCTTCCTTCGCGCTGAATGTGAAGGTCATATCAATATTGCGGTAGTAGTAATGCTCGCAGGCGATCCCTTCGGAGCGGACACGGTCGACCGCGTCCGCTTGCCCGAGTTGCTCCTGCAGAAATTTTCTGCCGGCACCCAGAGGAAGTTCCTCCAGGCCGGCTCCCGATGTAACGGGGATCATTGCTTTCATAAGATGATGCTTCCTTCCTGACTGCAATTTATGAAAAATCACTTTGCAAAAGCAAGGAATTCGCTTCGGATCCCGGCACCGCCGTAACCCTCAATATAAAAATTTCCCGCAGGGATATTTTTTTTATTTGCAATCGATCGTAAAATGCATAATATTTAAACAAGCAATAGATACAACGGAATTTGAATATATGCTGTTATATCAACCACCCGTATAAGATCAGGATGAACGCTTGCGTGAAAACGGATCCGTACGCAAGCTGCAGTAATAAATTATTATTTTAGAAAGGGAAAACACATGGTGAAAATGAATGCACCACGCGACAGGAGAAAGTTTGTTATACTTTTTTTGCTTTTTCTGGGCATGCATTTCCTGCATGCAGAAAAGGTTTTCATGAACATTGACCCCGCCGGATACGGCAGCTTGCCCCTGGCCGTCCGGAACGGGCTGGAGATCATTTCGGAACAGGAGGGCTTCCTGCTTGCCGCCTGCGAAGAGGGACTGGTTGATAAGTTGCATACGGAAGGGACGGCCTTCGAGATCATCGTTTCCTATGAACATTTTCTGAAGGACGAGCTTCCGCCGGTGGCGGGAGGCGGGGTTCCGTTGAGCCTGGTCGTCGAACGCGGAAACCAGGGAAGCGCCAACATGGATTCTTTTCATCAGTCCGCCGCCCTTGCCGGGGATGTACTCGGGTATGTGGAGACCGGTGTGAATGGCCAGCTTCCCGGATTTACCTTCCGCAATATCCATACTGATTCCACCTGGCATCATTTTATCGATACGGATCTCGACGGCGATGCACCCCTCTACATTTCCGCAGGGGAAACCCGGATCTACTATGCCTTTCATTACTGGGGTGTGAGCAATTCGGCGATGCGTTACTATTGCTATGATACCGTCACGAAAATGACGACCGAGATCGAAAATTTCGGTTACGGATTTGAAGGTTTCGGCGTTTCCGACACCTGGGTCATGCGGGTCGGCAGCAAGGGGAACGGCTGGAACAATCAGATCCTGGCGCACAATATCGAAACAGAGGCAAGCTTTGAATTGCTGGCGGATTCGACCGCGACCTCGTGGAGTTATAATTACGACAGTTTCGGCGGCCCGAAGACCGACGGTAATACGGTCGTCTTTTCCTATACGGATTCTGAGACATGGACAGAGTCCCTGCGGGTGTACAGCCTGGGAGCCGACGGCCTTTACGGAACGGCGGACGATGTAAGCGGGTCCCTGCGCTCAGGGGGTAACTATAACTATTGGGACGTGGACGGACAGTATATATTCTGGGTGGAGGGAGCCGCCGATGAGAATATCATGGCCTACGACATGGGAGCGGACATGCTGTACGGCACCGCGGACGACGGCGGTGTGTTCACGGTCTGTGATGCACCGGGACGTCAGATCAGCCCCAAAGCGGATGACGGAATCATAGTATGGCAAGACTGGAGAAACTCACCAAGTAACGATTTTGCCGCACCGCGGGATATCTACGGTTACGATATTGCCAATGATACGGAATTCCGCTCCACACCGGCGGTCGATTCCATCATGATCCGGGATTTCAGCAAGGGCCGGGTGATCATGAACCGGCATGACTGGGCCGCTCCCGCACAGGACGCCGATATTTTCATGTCCCGTATCCACGGACGCATTCAGGAGGAATATTTTAAGATCGACATCAGGGAAACCGGGAATCCCGTTGCCCAAAGCCTGCTGACCGGCACGGAGGAGACCGCTCCCTACGGTCTCGGCAATGTGCGCGCTGCAGGGAAAGGCCCCCTGGGGGCATTGTTCGTTCTCGTTCCGGATGTAGGTCAGAGCACGCTGATGGCCTACAGCGCCGTCACGGGAGAATGGTCGTATCAGTCTATCGCTTATACGACATTTAACAAGCATTTTGCCATTTATATGGATGGAGAGAACGGAATGGTCCTGGCCAACGGAGATCAGAACTCGGGCGGCACGGAATACAGCGCCTGGGTTTTCAACGGCCGCGACGGCAGTTTTTCCCCGCGCGTGGACATTCCGTTACCGACCGGATTTGCGGTAGGGAAAAATACGGCTTTTATATGGAAAGACGGCACGCAGCAAAGCTGGCTGCGCACCTATGATGCCGTACGGAACACCTGGACGTACCGGAACGACAGCGGCTATTATGCCCCCTGGCGGGTGATCGGCACACATTTTTCCGACAGTCTTGCCCTGCTCATCGCCGGAGAGGGCGACACGGTATGCAACCGCGTCACGATGGAAATGTATGACCTGACAACGGGCGGCTGGAAAACGGAATATGTACTGGGATCTGTAAACGCAGAGCTGAACCGTCACACCGATATGGAAAAGATCAGCATAAAGATCAATCCGCATTTTGCCGCCGTGGCTGTGGACCGGGACGCGGCATATTATGATCATATCTACATATTCCGCAGCGGCGGAGAGGACTGGACAACGAAAGACCTGCATTACCGCCTGACGCTCGATCCCCTGCTGATGGGAGCAAACTACCTTTTGCAGGGAGCGATGTCTGACGGTATCTGGCAGGGACATATCTATAATAATGTGACGGGGGAGTGGCTGGAAGAATCCATTGTAAATCCCCAGGGCATTGATGATCTCTTTTTCAGCGGAGAGCTGATGATGGCATGGTACAGCAATACCTATATGTATGCGTATACGAAGATCTGGGCCTACAGTCCGGCGGCCGAAGGTCTGCAGGAACTCCGCCTTGAGAACGGCGAGGACTTCATCGGTGTTCATGCCGGGGATCAGGCGGGCTATGTGATCGGTAAGACCGCGTCATACAGCAGGAATAAAATATATACATTTAACGGGCAAAAAGGAGAATGGAGCGGGCCCCTGGAGGCGCTGAACTACGATGCCGCTTCCGCAAAGGTCTTTGCCTCGGGATATACCGGCATTTTTCTTGCGCGTGACAACACAACTCCCGGACATTACACCGCATACGGGTATTCGGCCTTCCGCGACCGATGGGACAGCATGACACTCCTGCGGGCAGACCCGGAGAATATTCTTACTTCCGGTTATTGCGGCCTGCTGATCTATGATGACAATAGCTACGGACAGCGCTATTTTCACCCCTTCAATGCCATGGCCGGCAAATGGAGCCGGGAAGCGCTGAACATGTATCCCGGGTCGACCGGCGATATCCGCCTGGATGAACGTATCATCCTGGTCGGGAAAAAAGGCGCCACTGCCTCTCACCGGCCGGAAGTCAGCATGTATTCTCCGCGCCTGGACACCTGGACGACCGCAAGTTTTGATTTCAGCTATGAACTTGAAGGAACGGGGACGACGCCGACATCCGCGTTTGCCTGGGACGGCGTTCAGTTCCGGATCATCTTCAATACGGAAAACGTCTGGGACAGCAAACCCGGAGCCCTGCAGGAACTGCATGTGACCGATGATGCCATCGCGGCAACGCTGTATCATTCGAGCTCGACCACAACATATTACTTTTATCCTCCCCGGAACGAGGTCGTGGACCGTTTTGAATTTACGCAGGACCCGCATGCAGAGATCCTGAGCTCCTGGGAGGCGGAGATCCGCTGGGCAACGAACAAGGATGCGGACAGTTACCTCGTCTGGGGCCGGGAAGAGGACGATCAGACCGTGCATGCCGATACGGCCGAAGGGACCATGGTCCATCGTATCCGCATCAGCGGGCTGGACGCGGAGACGGAATATCACTACCACGTTGAATCACGGATATCCGGGGTGGATACCCTGTACAGCGGAGCCCTGAGCTTTAATACGGGAACGGATCATGCGCCGCCCGTCCTCAGAGGGGTCCCGGAAGCCTACCGCATCCACGATCATGCCGCCAGCGTCTGGTGGGAGACGAATGAACCTTCCACCGCCCTCATCCAGTGGGGACTGAGCACGGATTATACCGACACGCTCGCCTATGAGGAGACATATCTCAGCCACTCCCTGCGCATGCGGGACCTTGAAAAAGACACCACCTATCATTACCGCGTCGGGGGTTACGACCGCTATGGCAACGGTCCCTTCTTTTCGGAGGATTATACATTCCATACCCGCAACGATCTGCCCCGGCCCTCCAATCTGACGGCCATGGACAGTACGGTCTGGGGCTGTGCCTATATGCGCTGGGACCCTCCGCAGCTGGATTCCTCTTTTGCAAGGGAAAGCTTCGATCACGGCATCCCGGCGGACTGGCGGACCTGTAATAAGGGAAGCGATCCGCGCGGCACCACCTGGCGCGCGGGCTATATGAGCGGCAATCCGGTGGCCTACTGCAACTACGGCAGCACCGGAGAACAGCAGGAGGAATGGCTGATCACCAACCCGGTGAATATCAGTGATGCAGCCGGCGGCGTGCTGAACTTCTGGCATACGGCCTTCTATACGGATTACGATAATACGCCGAACCGTGTGATGATCTCCACGACCGGGACCGATACGGAAGATTTCACCACGATCTGGTCCAGTCAGGATCTTCCGGAGGGATCGTGGAAGCTTGAACAGATCCCGCTGAATTTTTCCTCGCTGGAAGGTGAAGCGGTGTATTTCGCCTTTGTCTATGCAAGCACCTATGGCGAGACCTGGGTGCTGGACGATATTTATCTTGATTATACGGTTGACGGTTTCTATGAGGGTTTCGTTGATCCCTGGTCCGATCACGGCTGGACATTGTCGGATGACTCGCACATTTCCTTCCTGGATATGGGTTCGAATAATTATGCCGCGTATATGTACGGTTACAATATCCTTCCCGATAACTATCATCTGATGGATTACAAGCTGATATCTCCGCAGATCATGATCACGGGAAGTCACCACCTTCTGGGATTCTGGCATCAGGGATTCTATCAGTACGATGACAGCTATCCCAATGAGGTCCGGATCCTGGGCGACGGATTTAACGATGTCGTGCGCACGGTGTTTCCCGTTCCTTCCGGATGGACCTGGACGGTCGTGGACCTGAGCGCCTATATCGGCGAGATCGTTCGGGTGAATTTCAACTATAAGAGCTATGCAGGTACAGAGAACACTCCCACAGGTCCTCATTACTGGTGGGGGGAGGAGTGGTACATCGATGATATTTACCTTTTTGAGAACACCCCCCGGGCCGTACCGGCCGGTGCGGAAGGAATGGACGCAGGCGGGGTCGCGTCTGTCACGAGGAGTTCGAGTCCCCGGGGAAAACGTATTCCGCTTAGCAGCTTCAGCACATTTAATAAAGAACATACCGCGAAATTGCCGGTGGAAACTGAAACGTCCCCCGGCATCGTGATGGCCGTTCCGGAAGAAAAACCGGAACGGGGGATCCGGCTGGAGGCGGTCACCGCCGGCGGTGCACCCTCGGCCTTTGCCGAAGTCCAGCCCGAACTGAAAGGCTATGCCGTCTACGGCCGCCGGACCGGAGAGGAAGACTTCAGCTATCTGGGCTATGTGACAACGCCGGGCTTTGCGGACGGCGGGACCTACCTGGGCTTTGAACGGGAATATTATGTTGAAGCCTACTATGACAAAGGTTACAGCCAGCCCTGCGCCGCCGCATTCATCCGCGGCGGAACCCGCCTCAGGGAAAACGAATACGCCTATGATACCGGAGTGTTCGGGTATTCCTACTGGTGGTATCCCGGGAACAGTTTTTCAAATGCGTTCTATTTCCCCGACAGCCTCTTTCAACCGGCGAAGATGAAAGTCCATGTGGAGCGGCCGGGAAGTTTCAAAATGCGGCTGTCCACCTATGACGGTGACGACGCCCTGGTCCCGCAATTTACCAGCTCCGTCATTCATGCTTCCGAACGCGGCTGGAGAACCGTGGATATCCCCGCGTCGATTGATGCGGCCGAGGGTTTTTCGGTGGAATTCCTGCCGCAGGACACGCTGGTGGCTCTCTCGTACGAATATTATGACAACGGCGCCTCCTTCTTTTATGACGGAAGTGAATGGACGCCGGCGGAGGTAACGCTCTTTATCCGTCTCTTCGGAACGGTCACGGGTCCGGTTGCTTCGGCGGAAACAAACATTCCACGGGAATACGCGTTGGGACAGAATTATCCGAACCCCTTCAATCCCGTAACGGCATTTGATTTCGCGCTGCCGGAAGCCGGGCATACGGTTATTCGCGTGTACGATGTCCGCGGTGCGCTGGTGAACACCCTGGTCAGCGGGCACCGCGATGCGGGGCGTTACCATGTTCAATGGAACGGCCGGGATGCCGGAGGGAATCCGGCGGCTTCCGGTGTGTACCTGATCCGCATGGAGGCCGGCGATTTCCGGGAAAGCCGGAAAATGCTGCTGGTTCGTTAACCCTTTAACACCTATGTACAGCCCGGTCCGTCTTACGGCGGATCGGGCTTTTATTTTTCTGCGGAATGTTTTATACTGTTCCGGATAAAACAATGATCAACA
>JAGYLW010000001.1 GCA_018400915.1 Fidelibacterota bacterium | reverse complement strand
TCCACACAAAAGACAAGATCCTGAAAGCGGAGCTCAATCCCGGCGATGATCCGCAGGCGGAGTTCCCGGTCAAAAAGGAAGATATTGTCAAGGCACGCGAATGGTGCAACATCCACGGTTTGTGGGAATCCTAAAGGGAAGGAGCGCACATGGAATTTAAAGACACAAAGACAGCGGGAAACCTGATGAAGGCATTTGCCGGCGAAAGCCAGGCGCGCATGCGGTATTCCTATTATGCTTCCGCGGCCAAAAAGGACGGCTTCCTGCAGATCGAGGCAATCTTTCAGGAAACCGCCGACAATGAAAAGGAACACGCCAAATTATTCCTCAAACAGCTCCTCGCCAACGGCATGGACGGTTCTGCGGTGCATGTTGACGCCGATTATCCCGTCGGCCTCGCGGACACGCTCAAGAATCTGGAATATGCCGCCGACGGTGAGCACGAGGAATGGGGTGAGTTATATCCCTCCTTTGCTGAAACGGCGGAAGAAGAAGGTTTCCCGGAGATCGCCGCGGTCTTCCGCGGGGTTGCCGAAGTGGAAGTGCGTCATGAAGAACGCTACCGCAAACTGCTGAAAAACGTCAAAGAGCACAAGGTCTTCAAAAAAGACAAGAAGGTCTTCTGGAAATGCCGCAACTGCGGACATATCGTTGAAGATATCGAAGCTCCGGAAGTTTGTCCTGTCTGCGCACATCCGCAGAAACACTTCGAACTGTGGGCCGAGAACTATTGATACTGATCTGCTGACCGATAAAAAGACCCGGGTTGATCCCGGGTTTTTTTATGGGGTCCGTTTTTTCAGGACCGCACCGGCAAAAAGGCATCTGCCCGGTGATGAGTGCAGACCGCATCCCTCCGTGCTTACAGGGATGCGGGACATACGATATTATCTTGCCAAACCCTCCTTCTTGTTGTATATTTCTTAGCTTATTCAGAAAAAAGGAGAAACGCTAAATGGGAATTATGAATAAAATGCGTGAGAAAATGGGGATCGTTCTGATCATCCTCATTGCCGCGTTTATTATAACCATTGTTTTCAACTGGGGTGCCGGGGGCATCGACACCTTTACCGGAGGACGGGATGTTGTCGGAATGGTGAACGGCGAAAAGATCAAGATCAAGGAATTCTACGAAACCTATAACATGGCGCTGGACCAGTATCGTGAAGCCGGGGTGGAGCTTGACGCCCGCACCACGGAAGCCGTCCTTCAGCAGACCTGGGAAACCGTGGTCAGCCAGGTGCTCTGGGAACAGGAGATCGACCGTCTCGGCATCACCGTTTCCGACGAAGAGCTTTTTTATCACCTGGAGAACAATCCCCCGGAATTCCTGAGACAACAGGAAGCCTTTCTCACCGACGGGGAATTTGACAGACAGAAATATCTTGACGCCCTCTATAATCCGCAGGGCGGCGAATGGCTGCAGATCGAGAACTATTTGCGGCATCAGGTTCTTCCCTACCAAAAGCTGAACAACCTGGTGATGAGCTCCGTCGTCGTGGACGAGAACGAGATCATGCGGGAATACGCCGCACAGAATATGAATTATACCGTGGACTATGTCGGCGCTCCGGTCCGCAGCATCCCCGATTCCATTTTCACCGTCTACGAGGAGGATCTTCGGGAGTATTACGATAAGAACAAGGAAACCCGTTATCAACAGCCGGAAAAACGCCATATCCGTGTGGTCTCCTGGGAAAAGGTGCCCTCGTCACAGGATACCGCCGATGTCCTGCGTAATCTTGAGGACATCCTTTTGCGGCACGAGGAAGGGGAGTCCTTTGACGAACTGGCAATGATCTTCTCTGAAGTGCAGGAAGAGAACATGACCGGAGATCTCGGCTGGTTCACAAAAGAAGCATTGCGGCCGCAATACCGTGAAGCCGTCACCGCCGCCGGGGCCGGAGAGATCCTGGACCCCCTCCTGATCGGCGATGAATATCATCTGATCAAGGTAACCGGCAAACGCAGGCAGGGCGGAGCGGAGGAATTCCGTATCTCCCTTATCGTGCGGCGTCTCGATCCGATCAACACCTATGATTACTATGCCAGCGAGGCGGAGGCTTTTCTTCTTGATGTGGAAAGCTACGGCTTTGAAAAGGCCTTTGAGAATGTGAATGCCGAACTGGATACCTTCAAAGGCGGTTTTACCAAAGAATTTCCCTATGTGGGAGATCTCGGTTATTTCCCGAACCTTGTAAAGTGGACCTACCGCAGCAAACCCGGAGAACTGAGTCCGGTGTATGAAAATGAAAACGCCTATGCCGTCGCAGAACTTTATGAGATCATCGAGGCATCCTATACTCCGCTGGAAGAAGTCCGTACATCCGTAGAAAACGGCGTGATCCTGGAACTTAAGGAAGCAAAAAGCAAAGCGCTTGTGCGTGAAGCCTACGATGCCGTTTCCCGCGGCGAAGCCTCCCTTCCGGAAGCCGGAGAACGCAGCCTCTACCTGGAATATCAGGAACTTTCATTCACCCTGAACGAACTGCCTTATCCCTTCAGTGCCTCAGCAGCCTTCGCGGACGTTGTCCGCAACATGTCCCGGAACACCCTGTCGCCTCCCTTCCGGGCGGGACAATACGGATCACTTTTCCTCCGGCTTACCCACCGGAGCGGCATTGATGAAGAACTGTTCGCACAGGAACGCGATGCCATCCGGAGGTCCCTGCTGGAAGAAAAACGCAACCGGGCCTATGAGGAATGGGTGGAACATTTAAAGGAAAATGCGGATATCCGCGACTTCCGGGAAAAGTTCGGCCTGAACTAGACAACATAAAACATTACCATACAAAAAACGGGAGCGTGCTCCCGTTTTTGCTTTCTCCGTGTTTTTTCCGGGCACCCGTTTTAATACATGTGCGTCACGTCCTGCTTGTTCCGCTTGCTGATAAAGCGCAGGCTCCCGACGCTGAGGCTGTCATCCTTGATAAAGTCGAATTTGATCCCGTAGCGGAACTGTGTCTTCCGCAAAACCTTTTTGTTGTCGCGGATAAAATCGTAAAGCAGGGGATGCAGGTGCAATTCGACCCGGCGTTCGCGGGTGTGCTGGCGGAAATTCCGGACCCAGCTGTCGATCTTGGTGATCATGCTTTCTTTGCTGGGAATGCGGCCGTAACCGTGGCACATGGGGCATTCGTCGCTGAGGGAGAACATGACCGAGACCCGGATGCGTTCACGCGTCATCTCAAGAAGTCCGTAGCGGGAAAGGTCGCTGACGCTTACCGAAGCGCGGTCTTTCGCCAGTTCCTGCTTGAAGGTGCGCACAAGCTGCTTGCGGTTCTCCGCGATCTGCATGTCGATAAAATCAATGACGATCAGTCCGCTGATGTCGCGCAGGCGCAGCTGCCGGGCGATCTCCACCGCCGCTTCCAGATTGACCTTCAGGATGTTCTTTTCCTGATCCTTGCGCCCGATATAACGGCCGCTGTTGACGTCGATCACGAACATCGCCTCGGTATGGTCGATCACCAGATGCCCCCCGCTTTTCAGCCAGACCTTGCGGCGCAGAAGTTTGTCGGTCTCTTCCGTGATTCCAGGCACCGAACAGAGCCCTCCTTGTGATAAAAGACCCGTTCCGCCAGTTCCCGGCGCCACTTCCTTGACATAGTTCTGTATGGTGCGGAACTTGCGCTTATTGTCCACGATCACCGATTCGACTTCCTTTGTGAACATGTCGCGGATCACGGAGGATGTCATGTTTACGGAACGGTAGACCTCCACGGCTTTCTGATTATTTCCTTGATCGTATTCTCGATCTGATCCCAGGATGCCAAGCTGGTTAATATCGTTCTTGATCTCCTTTTCCCGCTTCCGTCCGCCACGGTGCGCACGATCAGTCCAAGCCCTCGGGCTTGGTGAGGATCGGCGATATCCTTCAGTTTCCGGCGATGCTGGGGGTTCCTGATCTTTTTCGACACGCCGATGATATCGTGGAAGGGGGTCAGGACGGCAAAACGGCCCGGGATGGCAATGTCCGTGGTCAGGCGCGGGCCCTTGTTGGCATAGGCTGTCTTCACGACCTGGACCAGGATGCGCTGACCTTTCTGAAGGTCCTTCACCCCGAAAAGCTCTTCACTTTCCACTTTCCGTTTGAATAACTGATCAGTTCCTTGATCTCCGAGAAGCCCAGGAAACCGTTCTGTTTCCCGCCGATATCCATAAAGGCGGCCTGCAGGCCGGGTTTCACGTTCTCGATCGTTGCGTAATAAATGTTTCCCGCCGAAGAGATATCCTCCGGCGTTTCAATGTAAAACTCCACCAGCTTCTTGTTCTCCATGATCGCGATGCGCGATTCCAGTGGCGTTTCGCTGATATATATATTTCTTTTCATATCAATCCTTTATCGTAATACGTTTTCTTTCCCCGTTAAAATAGGGGATATTTTCATCAAATGCCAGTCTTAGAAATTCATCGGGCCTTCCGGTCTTCCCGTTTTCTACTTTATAGCATACTTCCATCATGGTTGCTTCGACACTCCAGTCTCTGACCAGCGCTTTCAGGTCAACCTGTTTCATGCCCTTCTTCGCTTTGCGTTCGACACGGCAATGCTCTCCGGCAAATGCCCGTTCCAGCCTTTCCCGCAGTGTGCCGGCATCGAGTGCCTCGTCAAAATGAAAAGCATAATGCAGCTCTGTGGTGCTCTCCATGACCGAGGGACGCTTGCCCGGACGGATCCCGGCCTCATGGATGTGCATGCCTTCGGGCAGAACGCCGTTCAGGGCCGCTGCCGGATCTTCAACCTCCTCATTCAGCAGAATATCCATTGCCTCATAGCCGGCCTCATAGCCCATGGGAACGGGATAGCCCGCCGAAATGCGCGGACGGCGGTGGAAACCCCGGGTATAGCGGACGGGCCAGTCCAGGATATTGCAGACCCGCTGCATGATGCGCTGCAGGTCATGATGCGAAATATAACGCAGCATTCCCCTCTTTTCAAAGAAGATACGCAGCGTATAGTAGGATTGCGGCGGTTCGGGTTCCGTTTCCTCCGGTATTTCCTGAAGATCCGCCGGTGCTTCCTCTTTTTTTGCAAAGCGCATGTTAATCTCCGGCCCGCAGAGGCCGCAGCGGGTGCAGTTTGCCCTGCAGTCCTCTGTGCGTTCCGCTTTTTCCGCTTTGTGTTTTTCCTCCAGCAGGAACGCCTTGTCGATGCCGGTGTGAATAAAATCCCAGGGCAGGGATTGTTCCGGCGAGCGCTCCCTGATAATCGCTTCAATGGAAAGTCCGTTCTCCTCCAGCGCCCTGTCCCAGGCGTCCCGGCGGAACATCTCCGACCATGCGTCAAAACGTGCTCCATGCTGCCATGCGCGGTAAACGACGTTACCCGTTTCGCGGCCCCCGCGTGAAAGCATTCCTTCGTAGACGGAGAACCCGGGATCGCGGTACATGACCTTCACCCCGCGGACATGCAGCCTGTCCCTTAGAAAACGGATGCGGCGTTCCGTTTCTCCGGGATGCACATGTGCCGCCCACTGGAAGGGAGTGTGGGCTTTGGGAATGAAGCTGGAGAGGGTTACGTTGATCTGTACGTGTTTGTACGCGCCCGCTATTTTGCGGATACGGAGAATAAGGTCCGCAATGCCCCCGAGGTCCTTGTCGGTCTCTCCCGGAAGACCGAGCATGAAATAGAATTTGAGGGTCTTCCATCCTTTCTCCAGCGCCAGGCGCACCGAGGAAAAGATGTCGTCTTCCGTGATGTTCTTGTTGATCATATCGCGCAGGCGCTGGGTCCCGGCCTCCGGCGCAAAGGTCAGCCCGGACCTCCGCGGTCCCGCGGCGGCATCCAGAATACGGGCGTTAAAGGAGTCCAGGCGCATCGAGGGGAAGGACAGAGCGACCCGGTGCGCTTTGCAGTAGGGCAAAATGCTGCCGATCAGGGGTTCCAGGGCGCTGTAATCCGATGTTGAAAGGCTCAGCAGCGACATTTCCCCGTATCCGGTATGCCGCAGGGTCTCCTTCGCCTGCCGGGCAAGTTCCCCGGGGTCCCGCTCCCGCACCGGGCGGTAGATCATTCCGGCATGGCAAAACCGGCAGCCGGCGCCGCAGCCCCGCTGGATCTCTAGCGCAAAACGGTCCTGCGTGGTCTCGATCAGGGGAATGACCGGCCTGGCCGGATAGTATTCCGCTTTCAGTTCGGGGACTTTCGCCGCCCGCACCGGCCCGTCCGTTTCTTCCCGGTACACCGAAGGCACATAAACCCCGCGGGACGGAAGGTTCAGTTCCGCAAGCATGGCCTCCCGGGAACATTGCCGGGACCTGCACTCCCGGACGATCCCGCAAAGCTGCGGAAAGATCTCTTCCGCATCCCCGATCACGAAAACGTCAATGAAATCCGCCAGGGGCTCTGGGTTGAAGGCGCAGCTTCCCCCGGCGAAGATCAGGGGATCGTCCCCGTTCCGCTCCGCCGCATGCAGGGGGATCCCCGAAAGGTCTAGCGCATTGAGAATATTCGTATAGGTCATCTCGTACTGCAGGGTAAATCCGACGATGTCAAATGCCTTCAGCGGCCTTTTACTCTCCAGCCCGTACAGGGGAATGCGGTATTCCCGGAGAAGCGCCTCCATGTCGGGCCAGGGGGAGAAACAGCGGTCCGCCGCAAGATCCGGATGCTTATTAATGATATGATAGAGGATCTGGAAGCCGATAAACGGCATGCCGACCTCATACAGGTCCGGATAGAAAAGGCAGACACTGCAGGAGGCCTCTTCCGGAGATCCTCCTTTGGTGTTCAATTCGTTCCCGATATATCTTGCCGGTTTTTCAACCCGCATCAGAAGGCGGGGAAGTATTTTGCTGATATCATTCATCCTGTGTTCTTTGGCCCTGTCTGTTCCCGGTGAGAATTTTTTCCGTACGTTTCGGCCCGCCGCCCGCAGGAAGCGGAAAAAGAGATGTGAAAGGAACGGAAAACACGGCAATAGCGACCGGGGTGCTCCTGCACACGTCTGCCGCACCGGGAAAAACCGCCGGGGTGATGCCCGCAAGGACCGCTATGCCAAATATATTATGTATTTCTGCCTTTACTTTCATATAAGGTTTTGTTCCGGAACGGCCTAATATATTCAATATTGTTTCAAAAGCCCATAAAAACCTGATTCTTTTTTATTTGTTTCATTGACTTTATACTTTGCAACCGCTAATTTATTCCGCTTTTTCGGAAAGATGACCGAGCTGGCTGAAGGTGCACGATTGGAAATCGTGTGTGCTGTTAATCGCGGCACCCCGGGTTCGAATCCCGGTCTTTCCGCTTCACTGCGCCAAAGCTTCGCAGAGCGAGCTCATACCCTGCCCGTTCTGCGACACAAATCACCGGGGAATGTGCTCCCGGGTCTGCGGTGCGTGTACTATATCCTTACGAAAAATCTTTTTTTGTTTGACATTGGGACATTTTTACGTTATTATCTTCCTGCATGTGACTTTGGTCACACCCAACCGATCATTCGTAAATCAGAATAAAGTTTTTCGTCCCCCTCTTGGGTAACTCCTCACGGAGTTGCCCTTTGTGTGCGGTTTTTTACCGGGATGATCTATGCTCCCGCCGGGGCGCCGCCCATTGTCGCCAGCATCACCGCCTTGATCGTATGCATGCGGTTCTCGGCTTCATCCCATACTTTGCTGGCGGGGGATTCGAACACCTCGTCGCTGACTTCCATGGAGTCCAGGCCGTACTGACGGTAAACCTTTGCGCCGGTTCCCGTATTGATATCGTGGAAGGCCGGAAGGCAGTGCATGAAGATCGTATCGTGCTTTCCGGTTTTTTCCATCATTCCGCGGTTGACCTGGTAGGGGCGGAGCAGTTCAATGCGTTTCCCGAGCATTTCTTCCGCGCCCATGGAGACCCAGACATCCGTATAAATGACATCCGCATTGCGGACACCTTCGTCGATATTTTCCGTCAGGTGTACGCGTCCGCCGCTCTCTGCGGCGATCTTCCGCGCTTTTGTCACCAGTTCCTCTTGGGGGAAAAGCGAGAACGGCGCCACGATCCGGAAATCCATCCCTGTTTTTGCGGCTCCGATCATCAGCGAATTTGCCATATTGTTCTGCCCGTCCCCGACATAGGCAAGCGCGATGCCTTTCAGCTTTCCTTTGTTCTCCTGGATCGTAAGCAGGTCCGCCAGGATCTGGGTGGGATGATACAGGTCCGTAAGCCCGTTCCACACCGGAACGCCGGCGTGTTTTGCCAGTTCCTCCACGGTCCGGTGCTGAAAGCCCCGGAACTGAATGCCGTCGAACATCCTGCCGAGCACTCTTGCGGTGTCGGCAACACTTTCTTTCGTCCCGAACTGAATGTCGTTCTTTCCCAGGAATTCCGGATGTGCGCCTTCATCCGCCGCCGCCACCGTAAAAGCGCAGCGTGTGCGCGTGGAATTCTTCTCGAAAAGCAGTGCGATGTTCTTATGCTTTAAGCGCTGCGGGAAATGTCCGTCCTGTTTTTCTTTTTTCAATCGTTCGGCCAGGTCTGTCAGATAAAGGATCTCTTCGGGACGGTAATCCAGAAGCGTTAAAAAATGCCTTCCTTCCAAATTGATTCGCATTGGGTATCCTCCTTGATTTAAGCCCTAATATAAGCAAAAACCGCCGCACTGTGAAACAGAGAAATCATTTCAGTATTTTTGCGGGTACCGGCAAACAATGCATTGTTTTTTTCAAAAATAATGCTAACTTCCGCCCATGACTGAACTGAAACTCTTGCTGAAACGCTATCTTGCCGTCCCCCGTTCCATCAAACATCTCGTCCTCGGCTCCTTTTTTCTGCAGCTTCTCAACGCTTCATTCAACCTTATCCTGAATATCTATCTCCGGAAGAACGGTTATACGGACGCTGTGATCGCAAATTTCACCTCCTACCGTTTTATCAGCATCCTCTTGTTCAGTATCCCCTTCGGCCTTATTATCAAGGGAAGGCGGCTGAAACCTTTTTTTATTGCGGGAGCCATTATCATCCCGCTCTCCGGAGCGGCGATGCTCCTGACCTCACAGGCCCACATCACCTTTCTGATCAAGGTCTTTTTCTTCGTCGGCAGTATCGGTTTTATGCTGATACACGTTACCGCGCTTCCTTTTATTCTCCGCCACAGCGGTGATGAGACACTGAGTGAAAGTATTGCCATGAATTTTGCGGTATGGAGTTTTGCCTCGATCATTTCGGGGATACTGATCAACGTGTTTTTCGGGATCGCTTCCTTTTTCCCCTCCTTTCACATCACGGAATTCGAAGTGCTGATGCTTTTTGTGTTTCTCAGTGCACTGGGGATATTCGCCTTTTCCCGCATTTCGGAGAAAGCGCCTCCGCCGGTGCCTCGCAGCTCGGTCTTCACACACCTGAAAAGCTATCAGTGGGGAAGGATCTTCCGCGGCCTGCTGCCGATGTTCATCATTTCCGTGGGAGCGGGGCTTACCATCCCCTTTATGAATCTCTTTTTCAACTCGGTCTTTCACGTGGATTCGGACGCTTTCGCCATCATGGGCAGTGTGGCGGCGGCCCTTGTCTTCCTGGGCGGCCTGCTGACCCCCATCCTGCGCCGGCGTCTCGGCTACGGCCCCTCCATCGCCGTGACGCAATTCACCGCCATCCTGTTCCTGGTCTTCCTGGCTTCGACAGAACTGTACAGTCATTACGGGTTCGCCCTCTGGTTCGCCGCGGGCGCCTTTATCATACGCCAGCCCCTGATGAACATGGCCTCTCCCATTACCAGCGAACTGGTGATGAAATACGTCGGTCCCCAGAACCGCGAACTTATTTCCGCCATTCAGAGCGGGATCTGGAACGCCTCCTGGTTCGTCAGTGCAAAAATCTTTCAGTTTCTCCGCTACATTGATCTGGCTTATTATAAGATCTTTATTATCACCGCATTGCTTTACAGCATGGGAACGGTGAGCTACCTGCTTCTGGTAAAAAAATATTACCGTCGGCAGCCCACAAAAGAGATCTAAAGCGTGTGCTTTATATCATATGTTTTCTTGACTTCTTTTGCGCGCCGGTAGGCCTCTTCATAGCGCAGGGTGCTTTCTTCCCAGGAAAAATCCTTTTTCATTGCGCGTTCCTGCATTGCGCGGTAATGTTTGGGCCGGTCGTAATAGGTGGAAACCGCCCATCCCACGGTATCGAAGATCGCACGCGGCGTGGCATCGTAAAACTTGAATCCCGTGCCAGTGCCCGAGGATTCATCATACTGTTCCACCGTGTCGTCCAGTCCCCCGGTGGCGCGCACAACGGGAAGGGTGCCATAGCGCAGCGAATAGATCTGATTAAGTCCGCAGGGCTCATACAGTGATGGCATCAGAAAAAGATCGGCTCCCGCCTCGACAGCATGGGCAAGGACATTGTCATAGCCGATATGCACGCCGATAAGCCCGGGGTACTTCCGGGGCAGGGAACCGTAATAATCCTCCAGGTTTTTATCTCCCGAACCCAGAATGGCGAACTGTACCTGCATGTTGTTGACAATGGCTTCAATGCTCTTCGCCAGCAGATGAAGCCCCTTTTGTGCGGCCATGCGGCTGATAATGCCGATGACGGGGATCTGTTCCTGCCGGTAAAGGTCCATTTTTTTCTGAAGGATCGCCTTGCATTGCTTTTTTCCCTCCATATTCCGTGTATGATAGGTACGGGCGATCAGCGTATCGCAGGAGGGATCCCATTTCGCATAGTCCACGCCGTTCAGAATACCGATATACCGGTCGCCTTTTTTCCGCAGGAGGGGGTCCAGGCCGTGGGAGTATTCCGGAGTCAGCGTTTCATTCGCATAGGAGGGACTTACGGTGTTGACGATATCGGCAAAATGGATACCGCCTTTCAGCAGATTGATCCCGCCGTGATCCTCAAAAATTTCCGGTACGAAATCTTTTTCGCGGAAACCAAGATATTCATAAGCATCCCGGGGATATTTTCCCTGGTAGCCGATATTGTGGATCGTCAGAACTCCTGCAGCGCCGCCCAGAAAGGGACAATCCCAGTGGTGGGTCTTCAGGTACGCCAGTGCCGCTGAGGTCTGCCAGTCGTGCGCATGAACGATATCAGGCTTTATCTGTTTTGTTTTACAGAGATAAAGCGCCGCCTGCGAAAGAAATGCAAACCGTTTCGGATTATCCTCATAGTCATGCATGGCATGATCGTGATAAAGCCCCTCGCGGAAAAAGTATTTCTGAAAGTCAATAAAATAGTAATGAAGGTTCTTTTGTATCTTTTTGGAATGAACAAGGCACCATTCTTCGGTGTTCCCCATCCACACGTTCATGGGGAATGGGGGTTCGGGGGATCTTGTAAGTTCCACCGGGATCCCTGCATAATACGGCATAACGACCGTAACCCGGTGTCCTTTTTCCGCAAGTTTCCCGGACAGCGCACCGGCAACATCCGCCAGGCCGCCGCTTTTTGCGAACGGAACACTTTCCGATACAATAAAAAGGATGTTCTGCGGATCTTTCATTATCTCCCCTTTGATATTGTTCACCGGCATGCTTTTGCCGGGAATAAAAAAACCCGCACATGCGCAAGCGAACTTGCTGTATCAGCGGGTTCTGATAATAGCTTATTTTGTATTCAGTGTAAAGGTGACCGGTATGGAGATCCAGACCCCTACATCGCGGTCGCGCTGTTTCGCCGGTTTAAAACGGGTGCGTTTGATCGCATCCATCGCCGCTTCATCCAGTCCCGTACCGGGCATGCCTTTCAGGATCAGGGTGTGTTCGACAATCCCTTCTTTATTGATGAAGGCCTGTACAATGACCTTGCCCTCGATACCTGCTTCTTTTGCGATCTCGGGATAAACGACATTGCGTGAGATCGCCGCCTGCCCGCCGATCGGGACCGGGCGTTCGTCATAAGCGATAAACTCAACGACGACACCGTCGCCGTCACCGTCGCCGGAGGGGGCCGGGGGCGCGTCAACAGCTTCATAATCCTCGAAATCCATATCCTCGATCGTAAAGTCTTCGGAAATGTCCTCGTCTTCACTCATGACGGGGATTGCCGGCCGCTGTTGCGGGGCTTCCATCTGCTGAAGCTCGACCTGCGGGATTTCCTCGGACTGTATAAATTCGATGGTCTGTTCTTTCTGTGTGCGCGGCCCGCTTTCAAAGCGGGGAAATAAATACACGATCAGTACGATGAACAGCAGAACCAGTACCAGGGATATCTCGGCGATAAAGCCGGTGCGTCCTTTGAATTTCTGATATTTTGTGGCTGACATAAGAAGGCTCCTGTTCCGCTTACTTGTGTTTTGCCGAGTAATTTACTTTCAGGGCACTTGCATCACGCAGTTCGTTCTGCACGTCAGAAACCACTCCCATTTGTGTCTCCTGATCAGCCCGCAGGGATATGGTCAGCCTGTTGTCATTTTGACGGAGGGGATAGATCACTCCCGAAACATCCTCGGCATTCATCAGTTTGTCCTGAATGCTGATACGGCCGGTACGGTCAATGAAAACATACAAAACGGAACGCTTGGGCGTGTCAAGTTTTGCAATGGAGCGGGCGCGTGGCAGTTTTACCTTGAGCCCTTCTACCGTTTTCAGTGAAGTTGCCGCCATAAAGAAGATCAGCAGCATGAAAATAATATCGGACATGGAAGCTGTCGGAATTCCGGCTCTGGCTTTTGATTTTTTCTTGATTGCCATATGTTTCTCCTACTGCGGTGTTCCGATCAATGCCAGCTTTTTCACATCTGCAATCGTCAGTTGATCAACCACGTCAATATAATCCTGGTATTTGGTTTTCCGGTCCGTCTGTACGGAAAAAACCATTTTGGGATTTCTTGCCTCAAGTTCCCGGGCACGGTTTTCGATCTCATTTACCGGGATCACCTCGTCATTGAAGAGCACTTCTCCCTTTGCATTGACGAGCACCATGGTAATGTTCTTGGGGTTCAGCTTGATCTCCGCTTCACCGGGCGGAGGAAGCACGACCCCGATGCCTTTATCCGTATCCACGTTCGAAACGAGAAGGAAAAAAATCAACAGCAGAAAGGCAATGTCGGACATTGACGAACTGGGAACTTCGGCAGGTGGACGGGTTTTCTTTTTTATCATGTAATTTTCCCCTGACGCTTACTTTTTCTTGATATCCTTATTTTCCAGGTCGTCCAGGAGGTCCAGTGAGTTCTTTTCCATTTCCACGACCAGGTTGTCGATCTGGTATAAGAAAAAGTTCTGGAATATCTGAATGATCATCGCAATGATCAGACCGAACAATGTTGTCAGCAATGCCTGTGAAATACCCGTCGCCACAACAGCCGGGGACATGTCGTTTGCTGCCGCGATATCCTGAAATGCCTTGACCATTCCTGCAACCGTGCCGGTAAAACCGAGCATCGGAGCGATCACAATGACCGTTGACAGCCAGATCTGGTTCTTTTCAAGAAATGTCATTTCCAGGGCCCCGATGGTATCCAGGGATTTTTCCATCTTCTCGAACCCCTTGTCGTAATGACGCAATGCTTCGGAGAACATTGCCGCTACCGGACTTGTGGATTCTTCACATGCCTTGATCGCACCGTCAACGCCTTTTTCCTCTAAAATATCTCTGATGTCTTTTGTAAAAGCTTTTGTTTTTGCCGTAACCGTTGTAAGGGCATAGAGCCGTTCAAAAACAAAGACCAGTCCGATGACCAATAAACCCAGGAGGGGCCACATGAAGGGACCACCGTCTAAGAAGAGCTTTACCATAAATTCGACCTCCAAATTATCGTTTTATTTTATATACAACACAGCATTTTAAGAAAATACCGTTATAAAGTCAACATATTAATGAAGTGCCAGGATGTTTTGCAGGCTCCCCATGGACTCCATTGCTGTCTTAAATTGATTGTCACACTGGAGCCGCGCTTCATAGTATGCGTTATTGTCCCACCATATTTTTGCCATCTCGGACTTCAGCTGCATTTCCAGATATTCCTCGTCTTCCCGAAGGTCCTGAAGCTCGATATCGTCGATCTCCCCGGAGATAAAGTCATGAAAATCCGCTGTAAAATCCTTCTCCAGTTTTGTTTCATAAATGAAGGTGTCGGGATCGCTTTTGTATTCCGGATGCCTTTGGGTAAGTTCCTGGGCATACTTGAAAAACAGTCGGACATTTTTGCTGAATATCTTCATGGTGCTTTCACTGAGATCGTAATTGCGTTTCACGACAATATCCGGCGTAATGCCCCCGCCGCCGTAGACGGTCCTGCCGTTGCGGGTCGTGTATTCGGGGCGTGTGTCAAGATGCTTGTCCAGGGAGTCGCTGAACACACTGTCGGGAAGGGTGTAAAGTTCCTCGTAATAACGGGCCGTCCCGTTATCATACGGACGCTGGATCAGGCGGCCGGAGGGGGTATAGTACCGCGCTATCGTCACGCGTATTGCCGATCCGTCGCGCATGCTCCACTGGCGCTGCACCAGCCCTTTCCCGAAGGAGGTCTCTCCTACGATCAGCCCCCGGTCAAGGTCCTGCAGCGCGCCGGAAACGATCTCGGAGGCCGAAGCGGATCCGCGGTTTATCAGGACGGCGACGGGAATGTCTTCAAATTTTCCGCGCCTTGTGGACATGTGAACGTCATTTGCGGAGCGGATGCGGCCCTGGGTATACACCAGCGTATCTCCGCCGCCGACAAATTCGTCAAGGATCTCGATGGCCTGATTCATATATCCGCCGCTGTTGTAGCGCAAATCCATGATCAGGGATTTCATGCCCTTGGCTTTCAGGACCTTTACCGCCTCAAGGAATTCGTCGTGCGTTTTTTCCGCAAAACGGTTTATCAGGACATACCCGGTTTCGTCATCGATCATAAAATATCCGGAAACGGAATACAGGGGAATATTATCACGTGTGATCGTGACGTCAAAGGGATCTTTTATTCCCGGACGCTTCACGGACACGACCACTTCCGTTCCCTTTTTTCCCCGAAGCCGGTTCTTGGTCTCTTCCCGGGTTATCTTATAGGCGGATTCATTGTCGATCTTCAGGAATTTGTCGCCGGACTGCAACCCGACCTCTTCCGCCGGGGTGCCGATGATCGGCGAAATGACGGTTATATAGCCGTCAATAATATCATATTCGATGCCGATACCCTGAAACTCTCCTTCAAACTCTTCTTTTACGGTCTCAAAGCGTTTGGCGGGAATATAGGTGGAGTGGGGATCAAGTTCTTCAAGGAGGCCGCGGTATGCGCCTTCCATGGTCTTTTCCCATTCGACGTCTTCGACGTAATTCTCGTTGACGATCCCGATGATATCGGTCAGGACCTGCATCTTCTCATAGATATCCCGTGCTTCGGCGCGAAGCCTTGTGATGTGCAGGGCACTAAAGACCAGTGTCAGCACCACCAGTGAAAGCAGTATCGCTTTTTTATTTCTTTTTATGAAAACCATGATCGTATTTTTCTCCATCATTTCGCATCCGTTTCTCCGGCAATAATATAAAATTTATCGCTTATCTCCTATATTTTGTTTCGTATTTCCTGTGTTTTCTGAAGATTTTTTACATTCCCGGGGCAATGGAACGTAAAAGAAAAGAGGCGAAATATTTTTCGCCTCTGTATGTTCCTCCGGGATCTTTCCGGAATATGCTACATCGTCATTTGAAATTCATATGCCTGCACGAGGCTGTCCAGAACGGGCGGGAAAGCAGCTTCTTTTTTCTGTTCGCGCACCGCTTTCTCTATTTCGCCGCGGACCGTTTCCAGCTCTTTCCCGTATTTGTGATCCTCTTTCTTGATAATATGGTATCCGTACGGAGTTTCCACCAGGTTGCTGATCTCTCCGACCTTCATGTTGAAACTTGCGTCTTCAAACGCCTGCACCATGCGCCCGCGGGGAAAATCCTCATACAGGCCGCCCGTTGACTGCGAGCCGGGGTCGTCACTGTACTCCTTCACCAGTTCGGTGAAATCCTCACCCTGTTTTGCACGCCGGAGAACCTTCTCGGCGGTGTCTTTGACCAGCGCTTTCTCTTCCTCGGACTTGTCCTGTGTCATGAAAAGGATATGGCGGGCGGTAACGGTTTCCTGTGAGTAGCGGTCCTGGTTTTCCTCGTAGAATTCCCGGATATCCTCTTCCGTGACCGTAACATTCACGTCCGCCAGGGCGATATCGTCAATATACTTCATGATCATCAGGTTTTTGCGGGTATCTTCCCGGACATAGTCCATGTCGATCTGCTGCAGTTCCAGCTGTTCGAGAAACGCCTCTTTTCCGCCGTTCGGCTTGTAAAGGTTTTCTTCGATAAAGGCGTCCACACTGTCTTTCGGTACGGTCAGCCCTTCCTTCTCCGCTTCTGCCAGCAGAATGTCCTGCTGTGCTTTCAGCGTGACGACCTGACGGACAAAAGCTTTGATGCGGGCGGGATCGACATTCGAGATGATGCTGGTGTCGCCGCGCATGCCCTGGAAAACACTTTCCATGATATCGGTATTTTTGATCTCAAAGGCATTCGTCGTGGCAAGCACCGCACTCGTATCCGGGTCCATATAGGGGAGCTTCTCCGACATAAGCTCAAAGAATTCCGTTTGAGCGGGTGTCAGGTCAGCTTTGTCCGAACAGCCGGTGAACATCACGGCTGCCGCAAGCACAATAAATAAAATCTTTTTCATGAAGATTTCCTTTCTTTTGGGTTAATATATTCAATTTCCAAATGATAGTCCCACTGGTCAAAATACAGGTTTCCCCCGCGCCATTCCACCTCACCTCGCTGAAAGTCATTCGTTTCGCTTCGCATGAATTGCTTTGCGGGAAAGAGGGTCCTGGCGTAATCATCATTCACGATCAGGCGGTAGGCATCAAGGCCTCCCAGGTAAAACCAGTGCACGTCCTCGTCTTCCGAATTGACAAGTCCGAAGGACTGGTCAACCGGCACCCATCCGATGCCTTCAAAATAGATCTCACACCAGTCGTGGAGATTTTTGCTTCCCGGATGCAGCATCCAGCCGCTCTGCCAGCGGGCGGGAATGCCGTTGTAGCGGGCAAGGACCATAAAGAGCAACGTGACCTGTCCGCAGTCCCCGTGTTTGTTCTCGATCACATATTCGGGGATGTTTCCGATCGTCGCATATTCGCGGGCGCTGGCCCAGGGATAATGGTCGTTGACATATTTAAAGATCTTCCGGGCAATCTGATAGGGGTCCTTTTCATCGCCCACGATCTTCCGGGACAATTTTTTCACCGGCTCCGTAAAGAGCAGGTGCGGGTCCCGTTCTTCCGTGAATCGTTTATAACGTTCCGAATGTTTGTCATAGGGCTGAATGTCCGCACGCTGCGGGTCAAACCACTGGGCCCGCGTCGTGATGGTAAAGTCGGCCTCAAAGACCGTCGGCTCCCCGGCGGCGGCCGTTTTCTGCATGTACAGCGTACGCTGCAGAAAATCATTGGGGGCAAGAACGTAATGATCGGCATTGGCGGAAAGCAGCGCGATCCCTTCCTGCCGCGGATTGCCCTCGCGCGGGAAAGGAAGCCAGCAGCGGACCGTCTCCCCGTCCGGAACGGCGTCCGCGTCCACCGTCAGCGTATAGGTGAACTTCATTTTATGGGCTTTTCCGGTGATCTCTCCCTGTTCCCTCAGATCCCCGAGCAGGGCGGGAATGTATTCTTCAAGAAAAGCGTCCAGCCGGTCTTTCTGCCTGCCGTCCACTTCGGTCTTCCGCGCTTTCGCTTCTTTGTCAATGCGAAAAAGGTTCCGGGCGGCCCGTGCGAAATATTTTTTTTCACCGTTAATGATCATGTATTCCAGGGCTTTGCTTTCCTCCCAGGCCCGGATCTGGCGGTCGCTGACATCGGGATAGTACTGTTCAATGTAGGGGAGGATATCTTCGCGGCTTTTGTTAAAATCCATTGCTGTACGGCGCATTATTTCCTTTTTATTCTCGAGTTCGATACGTTGCAGGGGATCTAATGTTCCGGAGATGATCTTTTTATTGATCTTTGTTTCCGCCATGTCAAATTGTCCCTTCTCCATATGTTCGTCAATGCTCTGACATCCGGCCGTGAAAAGGACAACGGCCAGCAAGAGGAACAGCCCTTTTCTCTTTTTCATAAGCGGCCCCTATATTTTTTCGATCATTTCAAGATTGGCGCGGGGTAGAAGGACCTCTTTCTTGTTCTCATAGAGCCGGATCTTCGCCACCCTGGCCAGCGATCCCGATTCCAGGCGCTGGAGTTCATGCGGCATTTCCACGACCTCTCCCAGCATACCGAAATACGGTGCGCGGATGACACGGACCTCGGTCCCGCTATCCAGTCCGAAAAGCTCCGCTTTTTTCTCTTCGAATTTTTCATCGCCTTCCAGGGGAATAATGATCTCGGGACGTATCACGCCGGCCCGGATCTGTGTGGCACCGTTGATGGAAGCGCTCTTGCCTTCCTGGGATTTCAGGAGTTCGAAGGTGTGTTTTGCCATGCAGACTTCCCCGAAACCCTCCGTGATGATCAGTGAGGTGTCTGTTTCTTCCTGCCCTGTAATCGCCACGCCGATGTCGTATCCGACGATCTTTTTAATATCGCTGTAATTGAAACCGCCGACCACGACGCCGACAGCACCGACTTCCTGCGCCTTCAGAAATGCTTTGTGAGTGAGAAATGAGCCGCAGATCAGCACTTTTCCCTTGCATTCCTCAGTGATCATTGCTTCCGTGATCCGGGTTTCCGTATCGGGGGCCAGGACCTTGATAATTCCCCGGCGTTCCCCGCCGATACCGAAAATTCCCTGAATAAATGAAGCGGTTGTGCTGACCTCCACACCCTCATCGGGAATGATCTCCGTCACCTTTCCATTGATATAGGCCTGCACGGAAACGGGGATTGGCGCTTCACGAATGATCGCCTGTCCGGTGATCTTTGAGACCGCTTCCAGTGTGCCGCTCGTCGGTGAATGGGCTTTACTCTTGAACATTCCGAAGATCCCCGGTGTTTCTGCGATAATCTCGTGCTTTTCCACTTTGTCGCCGGGTTTTCTGTTGAGAAGTTCCGGGATCTCACTGGCCTCAACATTCAGCAGGTTCGCCAGATTGATCGGAACGACATTTCCCGGAAGGTCCGTTTTCGCCACAACATCTTCCGCGGTAACGGTCTGTCCCTTTTTGACAACGACATCCCCCTTGAGCGGGAGCTGCCGCGTTTTGTGGACAACGGTCTTTGGGATCACTTTCAGTCCGGGCGTATATGCATGTGCCATAATCTCTCCTTTTTATTATAAACGCCGAAGTCTGCACTTCAACTATTTATCTTCGAATTCCTTGATCGCCTTGCTCCATTCCTGAAGCTTTTTCACGCGTTCCGCGGGATTTTCCGGAAGTACGAAAGGTCGCCTGCCGCGCGCGTCGATGATGATGCCGACCAGGCCGCCGTAGATCGTGGTCTTTACCGTCTGTCCGGGCCCCGATCCCACATCAACGCCGCGTCCGGGGGTAATCTCCGCTTCAATGGGTTCATAGGGTGCTTCGAAGAGTTCCATTTCCCCGAGCTTGTATGATCTGTCAACCTTCCTGCCGTCGGGAAGGGTGAAGGATATGTGCATATACTCTTTTTTGGGCTTGACCGATCCGACAGGAGCGACGCAGGTTCCCAGGCGCAAAAGACAGTCTTTGTTGAACACTTCGGTCGCCGCCTTTTCATGCACATCGGCAAGCACGCCCAGCTGGGGCATCATGAAGATCGAATCGACCGCTATCTGCGTGATGCCTTCCGGCAGGAAGGAGTCGATCATCATACGGGCGGACTGATGCCGGCGAGGAGCATGCGAAAGGACGCCGCCCGATCCGACAATGATATCCAGGTCCATCATGTTGACCAGCGTTTCGCCGGAACCGGACTGGTCAAAGGCATCGGAAATCGTCCGTTCCTTCTGCACCCCTTTCAGGCCTACCGCGAATTCCTTATGCTGGACAAAGGAAAGCCGCAGCGCCTCGCGGGCAATGGCCTGTTCGATCTTCAATTCATCCAGTGACTGCGGGATCGTTGTCGGGCGGATCATCTTATTCCCGATACGGTTCCGCAGGTCGACCTCATCGATCTCGAAGGGCACCCAGCGCAGTATGCTCGGCAGAGTGGCCGAAGCCAGTACGTTGGAAATGGAATAGCTCATCCCGAGATTGGCGCTGACCGTACGGTTGAACACCGGCTCCCGGGTCTCCAGGTCGCGGAATACGGAAAAGACGTCCGTGGTCGCGCCCCCGATGTCCACACCGAGAACGGTAATGTCTTCTTTTTTCGCAATGACCTGCATGATCTCACCCACAGCGCCGGGAGTGGGCATGATGGGCGCGTCGCACATTGCCATGAGCTTCTTGTAACCGGGCGCCTGAGCCATCACGTGTTCCATGAAAAGATCATGGATCTTGTCACGGGCGGGGCCCAGGTTTTCGCGTTCAAGGATAGGCCGGAGATTCGGCACGACGCTGAGGTCGGTAACTTCGCCAAGGTTTTTCTCGATCTCTTTTTTTGCCGTTTTATTCCCGGCGTATATGACCGGTAATTTGTAGTTGATGCCCAGGCGCGGTTTGGGATTGGCGGCTCTCAGTAATTCGGAAAGCTCCACAACGCCCTTGATATTGCCGGAGTCCGTCCCTCCGGAAAGCAGGATCATGTCCGGGCGCAAATGACGGATTCGCTGTATCTTCTCGTGCGGGAGGCGTCCGTCGTTGGAGGCGATCACATCCATGACGATCGCGCCCGCTCCGAGTGCGGCGCGTTCGGCGGACTCGGCGCTCATGGCTTTTACGATGCCCGACACCACCATCTGCAGTCCCCCGCCCGCGGAACTGGTGGAAATATAAATATCCACACCCTTGTCGTCCTTCTGCGGGCTCATGATCTGGTCTCCGTCCAGTATCTGACGGCCTCGGAGTTCTTCAACTTCCTTTACGGCATTTAACACGCCTTTCGTTACATCCTCAAAGGGTGCTTCCACGGTCGTGGGCGCTTCGCCGCGCACAACAAGGCGATACTCGTCTCCCTGCTTTTCTATCAGGATCGCTTTTGTTGTCGTGCTTCCACAGTCCGTTGCTAAAATGGATTTGATGGCTTCCGGTTTCATAAGGTCCTCATTTTACTTTTATCTTCAGATAAATATTTTTATGCTGTTTTTTTTCTTTCAGTCAAGCTTATAATGTATAATTTTTTCAATAAAAAACCACCTTAAACGAAAAATTTTAAATAAATATAGGTCCAGTACAGCGGTGCGGCGACAGAAAGTGAATCGAAGCGGTCCAGGAAACCGCCGTGCTCCAGCAGTATGCTGGATGAATCCTTTACGCCGATCTCCCTTTTGATCTTTGATTCCACCAGGTCCCCCATCTGCCCGAAAACGCCGGCAAAGATCGCTACGGAAAGATAGTCGAACGGCCCGAAGGCGGAGACGAAACCGATCCGCCAGAGGATGATCATGGTAATGCTGCAGAACAGGATCCCGCCCAGGGAGCCTTCATAGGTCTTTTTGGGGCTGACAGAAGGAAAGAGCGGGTGTCTTCCGAGATATTTTCCGGTGTAATAGGCAGCAATATCGGTGGAGAACACACCCAGTATCAGCGTCAGCACGATATTCCTTCCGGATTCGCCGGCGGCAGCACCGTCCAGCTGCATGTTCCTCAGCAGGATCATGGTCCCCAGGCAGAGTCCCGGATACAGGATCGAGCCGATGCCGACAAAGGAGGTTTTCAGATATTCGCTCTTTTTGTAGAAAAGCAGGCTGATATTCGTGAAGACGGCCGTCAGAAGAAGGATCACGATAACGAGGTCGAGCTTTTTATAATACATTGCCAGAAGGCTCAGGGGGGTCATGAACAGAGCAAGGATGGTCAGCACGCGGGGAGGGTAGTGCACCATTTTTAAAAGTTCATACACCGAGAAAGCGGCGATGATACTTACGGCAAGCAGGAACCATATTCCTCCGAACCACGCGGACAGAAGTATCAGCGGCGCTCCGAGAAAGCCGATGAGCAGTCTTTGTCTGTGTTTAATGTCCATACTTTTTCCGATCCGAAAATATAGTCAATAAATGCCCTGAATTAAATAACTTTTTATCCTGCGCCCGGTCAGGGGATCTCGATGATGTGAATATCCTTTTCCCCGGTCTTCACCCCGTGACGTCGGAGGTCATTGAGGTCCGTCGTGGTGATCAGGGCCTGTTTTTTTGTCATGATGTTTTCCACGATCCTCCGGCTGTTGCCGACATCGAGCTCAGCGAAAAGATCATCAAACAAAAACACCGGCTCTGCCTTTTCGCGCGAACGGATGATCTCTCCCTCCGCCAGCTTGAGAAGGGTCATCCAGATCTTGTGCTCTCCCTGGGAAGCGTAATGGATCAGCGGAACGTCATTGCGGTAAAAAACATATTGATCGTAATTGGGACCCCATAAGGTCCGTTTCAGGGCAATTTCTTTTTCAACCTGTTTTTCGCTCTGCTCCTTTCGTATTTGCTCCGTATCGCTGTTCTCTGCAATTTGCACAGAGGGCTTATAGCGTATCTTTCCAACGCCCGCATCGTTAAAAATCTCACCGTACAGTATTTTAAGATGCCGGTTGAAAAGGCCGATGACCTTTTCCCGCATTGTTGTGATGCGGCGGATAAGCGGAATAAGCTGTATGTCATATATCTCGAGCTGCCGGGTGTAACGGTGTTTTTTTGACTCGCAAAGCTGTTTCAGGTACGCGTTACGGTTTTTCAGTACTTTCCGGTACTGCATCATGTCCTGAAGATACTTTCTGGATACCTGTGAAATGATCCTGTCAAAATAAATGCGGCGTTCGGCACCGGGACCGGAGGTCACCCTGTAATCCTCGGGAGACTGAAAGACCATGGGAAAGCTGCCCACCACGTCGGAGATCTTCGTCAGCGTTTCTCCGTCAAAGATGAACCTTTTGCCTTTGTTCCTGAGAAAGTTTCCGCTGGCTCGGTGATATTCCGCCTGTTCCCATTCCGTGTATATCTGAAAATAATCCTTCCCTCTCTGTACCATGTCATCATCCCGGGGCGCCTTAAAGGATTTGCTGAAATTCATGAAATATACAGCCTCCAGCAAAGAGGTCTTTCCGGTGCCGTTCTTTCCGAGGATGATATTGATGCCCGGAAAAAGATACACGGTTTTTTCATCAAAGATCCTGAACTGTTTTACATATAATTTTCTGATCATACCGTTTGTGTGTTTTCCGCTGTAATATAAACAGCTTCGGGTAAAATACCTGCCTTTTATCCATGTTTTTGCAAAATATTCCGTACCGGAAAAGCTTTTTATTTAAATGTGAACCTCGATTCAATACCGGCAGAAACAATAAAGGGGGGATAACTGTTTATCCAGGAAAACTGACTGTCGGAAATACCCGCCTGGGCACTGATCCTGAATTTTTCAAATCCGATCCCGAGAAAGAGGACGGGCTCCAGGAACAGGTCCATGGAATATTCTTCCGTTCCGGTACCGTTGTATTCCGTCCTGTAAACATTTACGTACGCCTCCCGCAGTGCCAGACCAAAATCGATCAGTTTTCCCTTTAATCCGATATTCTGCTGGAGGTAGAGCTTATGATACCGGCTTCTGCGCCGGGTACCGCTGTCAAGGTTTTCCGAAAAGCTTACTCCCGTGCCGGCTCCGGCATAGGCTTCAAAGACGATCCTGCGGGTCAGCGGCCTGAAGAAGCCGGCCGCTCCTTCTGCATAGCAGTTTCCGTTACGGTAGTGTGTACCGAGCTCCGTATTTGTCACATTCAGAAGATTCGCGTTAAACTGCACCCCCAGGTGATCATTTACGGCATATGCGGTGCGAATATCGCCGCCGAAACCTTTAAAAGCTAGCCCGATCCGGGTTTCTCCCTTTTCCGTGAGGAGCGGGGCGTTCGCACCATTCGGGTAGTAGATAAATGAAGAGCAGGAAAAAAACAGCGGCACGATAAAAAGAAAAAGTACGGCCTTTTTCATTGTTTTCCCTATAAACGTTCGTGTTTTTACATTAACCTGATCGGCATCAGCAGAAACAGGATCTCTTCGTCCGCTTTCTGCTCCGTAGGGAAGAAAAGTCCCGCCATTAAAGCATTCTTCAGATTGATCTCAACGGTATCGCCGTCGATATGGCGGATCATCTCACGGAGATAGTCGGAATTGTATCCGATCGTGAATTCCTCTCCCTCGTATTTTAGGGCGATCTCCTCTTTTGCGCGTGAAGAGGTCTCGATGTCCTCCGCTTTTACGATCGCTTTGTTATTCAGAAAGGTCAGTGATATCTGGCGTGTGTTCTTGCTGGCAAAAATACCCACCCGTTTCACCACGGCAAGCAGCTCGTCTATGTCCACAAAGATCCTTTTGTCGTTCTCTGCGGGTATCACGCTCTCGTAATCCGGAAAGCGCTCCTCAATAATGCGTGAGTATACCGTGGTGTCCTCAAGTTCCAGCATGACGTGGTTGCTGCCGATGCGGAGGGTTACGTAATCGATGTTCTTTATACTGTTCACGCACAAATTCAAAAATTTCGGGGGGATAATAATGTCCTTTATGTCATCTGCGCCTTCAAATTCTTTCAGCGTATATTTCACCAGGCGGTGCCCGTCCGTGGATACGGAACGCATTTCCTTTTCATAGAACTGGAAAAGCACTCCGTTCAGCGCAACCTTCATCTCATCACGGCTTACGGAAAAACCGGTTTTTTCCACGATACGTTTGAATTTCTCCGCCTGAAGTGTCACCGTCTTACTGTCGTCAATGACGGGCTCCGTCGGAAACTCCATTGCGGGATGTCCCATGATCTTGTATTCACCCCCTTCGCCGGTGGTGATGACGATCTGTTCATTCTCTACCTGAAAATGAAGGTCCGTATCGGGAAGCTCTCCCGTTATCTCCTTGATGATCCTGCTGGGAACGGCGACCGCTCCCTCTTCTTCCATTTTGATCCCGCAGCTTGCCGCCATGGTTATCTCAAGATCCGTCGAACGCATTTTAAGGGTGTTGTCCCTTACCGTGAACAGGATGCAGCCCAGGATGGGAAGAGTGGACCGAACGGGTGTTACATTGGAAACCTTCTGAAGGACCTGAAAAAAGTCTTGCTTTGAAACCGTGAATTTCATTGGACACCTCTAACGCTTTCTTTATTACGTTATTGAATTTAATATCTTTTTCCTTAAAATACATAATAAAATTCTTAATCATGTGAATTTCGTGAATACTTTTTAAATTGAACTTAAAATGAGAAGGTTATCAACAGAAGTGTAAAGTGGATAAGTGAAAGGTGAATGTGGATAAACCGGCCGGAAAACACGGTACCGGGAGAAAGGATGTAACTTGAAAGGACTTATTCATATTTCAGAGCTTTGTTTCCACATAGTATTTTTCGTAAAGTTTATCCATCCACGCATTCCAGAAACGCATCTGTTTGTCCCTCAGGGCCATGTTCTCAAGAGTGGGATAATGGTTTTCAAGCGTAATCTCTTCCGGCTCTAACCTCTTGTTAAGGCGCAAGATATGATAGCCGTACTCTGTCTTGAAGGGTGTGGATATCTCACCGGGTTCAAGCGTATCGGCAATCGCCGCGAATTCGGGGACCTGCATGGTCTCCAGTGCGATCTTTCCCAGGTGTCCGCCATTAGCCTCAGCATCGGGATCCTCACTGTATCTGCGGGCAAACTCCTCAAAATTTCCCTGTTCAATAATGCTGTCCCGGATTGTGGATAACATGTTGATAACTTCTTTGTTGTCATTTTCACTGGAGTGAATGGGAAAAAGAATATGCCGGGCATGAACCAGGTCTCCGCGTTTTTCGACCACTTTTATAAGGTGGTATCCGAACTGTGTTTCAACGGGCATGGATATTTCACCCTTCCCGAGGGAAAAGGCGGCTTTTTCGAATTCGGGGACAAAGGTCCCTTTCGAGACAAAGCCGAGGTCACCGCCGTCTTCGGCGGAACCGGGGTCCTCGGAATATTTTCTCGCAGCCTCTTCAAAGCTTGCCTTATTGTCAAGAATATCTTCACGCACGGACAGGGCGCGCCGGTAACCGGCATCCCTGGATGCGCGGGACGGTTTTTCCGTCATCAGGATATGGTGAATGTCGATCCGCTCGGGAAGGTCCGGGATGGAGTCTTTGTTTTCGCGGTAGAAGGCGCCCACTTCGGGGCGGGTGATACTGATCTTCTCGAATTTTTCATTCTGAAGCTGCTGCGAGATCATGGAGCTTTTAATACGTTCGTAAAGCAGTTCGCGAATCTTTTTCATCGGGGTGTCGAAGTACATCTCAAGCATTTCTTCCGAACCGGCCATTTGCACGTACTGCTGCATCTGCTGTTCCAGGGTTTTCTCTATATTGCGCTCACTGACCTCGATGGAATCTTCTTCCGCCTGCAGAAGCAGTATCTTGGAATCTATCATGTCCTTCAGGGCTTTTTCCTGAAGAGAACTAAAGACTTCGGGGTTTTTGGAGGGGTCTATGCCGTTCTGCTGTGCAAGCTCAAAGGCGTACTGATTCATTTCAGAATAAAGGATAATGTCTTCCCCGACAATGGCGGCGATCCCGTCAACAAGCTGCTGGGCGGGAAGCATGCTGAAAAGGAGGATGAAAAAAAAGCTAAGCAGGTATTTGGAAAATTTTAACATTCGATCGTTCCTTCAGTTCTTTTTGTTTTTGTTGATAGGCATCGAGGTATGCTTCAATGGTTAATTTTTGTATGATCTCGTCACGCACATGTTCCACCCGGAGCAGCGAATTTTCTTCGTAGCGTTCACGTACGGAAACCACATAATAGTCACCGTTGATATCAAAAGGCCCAGGAAGCGCACCAGGGTTCCTGCCGAAGAGCACCTTATCCAGCGCTTCGACGCACTCTCCGGACCGTAAGAGCCGGCGCCGTGCAGCGACCGGAGGGGTTTCGCCGTCTTTCAGCATCTGAGCAACCTCGGCGGCCGATTCGGCATTCTTACAGAGATATAATTCGGCAAAGACCGCCCTGACCGGTGTCGTGAAAGCCCGCTGGTGTTCACGGTAATATTCCAGCACATCATTTTCACTGACATGGATCCCCTGACGCAGATACCGGTCACAATACTCACGGATCAGCAGATCGCGGCGGTATTCCCGTATCTGCCGGCGCATTTTCGCGTTTATCCGGATATGCTTTTTTGCCTCTTTTTCCCAGAGCTGCCGGCTCACCCAGTTTTCCACGAATTGTTCCCGCTGCTGGTAACTGCTGTTCTTTCCGATCGCCTCATGAAGGTCCGATAACCTCAGGACCCTGAAATTTACACGTGCAAGGCGCGGATTCCCGCGATGAAAAATCCCGTCGCAGGAGGCCGCGATAACAAGGATCAGCAACAAAGTCAGAAGATGTTTTATTCTGTATAAGATGGATTCACCTTCACCACATACATTTTTCTCAGTCCCGCAAGCTGTTCCTTCCGCTTTTCCTTCATGTGCACGGAGCGGTAATCGGTAAGCAGCCGGTAACGGATGTCTTCCATGCTTTTGTAGCCGGCGGGATTTTCGCCGATACGCTGTATGACCGAATAGTGTTCCCCGATCCTGAACGGCCCGGCGATCTCATTATCCAGCATATTAAAAGCGGCGACCCCCATTTCCCCGTACTGGTGTTTTTTGACGGGAGGAATGCGCCCTTCGTTCCTTTTGCCGATATTCCGGATGGAATATTCCGTGGCAAGCCCGGCCATATCTTCGCCGCTTCTTGCCTTTTCAAGGATCTCCACGGCCAGCGAAGAGTCTTTCACCAGGACCTCGCGGACATCAACGGTTTTTTCGATGGAATACAGACTGTCCTTATAGGTTTCATAGAATTCACTGAGCTCATCGATGCCGGGATTGATCTTTTCAAACACATAGCGTTTATCAAAGAGATCGGCGGATTTCTTGGCAAGATACACGTTATACCGCTGCAGATAGGACGGCGTTTCATCCAGGCCGCGCCTTTTTGCACATTCGTACAGGAGGAAGCCGACACGGTTTTGCCCCACAAAACTTTTGAACGAAGGGACATCTTTAAAGCGGGGAGGAACCTGGAGGGAAACGACCTTCAGATACTGGTGTATCCACTCCTTGTCAATGGGTCTTTCACCGATCCTGCCCACCCTGAGGGTGTCCGGAAAAATATCGAGAATATCATAAGCGCTGAACTGCTTTGAATAAAAAACATTTTCGGAGAGACGGATGAAGCGGTCGATAAAATCCGTCAGCAGGGAATCGTCATACACCACCGGGTTGGCCTGGCCCAGGGAATCAAAAACCGCTTTTTCCCTTTCCATGAAACGGTTTCGCCATTTGTTGAGCGCAAGTTCGCGCAGCTCGTCATACATTTCTTCGTAAGGGGGAAGCGGGATTTCCCGGCGTTCGTTCAGTTTGATGATGTGAAAACCGTACCCGGTTTCCACCGGTCCGCTGATCTCTCCGGGCTCAAGCGCAAAGGCGGCGTTTTCAAATTCGGGGATCCAGCGGCCCGTGCGTCCCCAGCCGAGATTCCCGGCGTTTGTTTCTTTTGAAGCGTCGTCGGAATACGTTTCAACATATTCCGAGAAGTTCTCGTTATTGATCTTCCGGCTGATCTTTTCGGCAAGGGCTTCGGCCTCTTCCCGGCTTCGCTCATGCATTTCCCGTTTTCCGTCAAAGCCGATCAGCACATGGCTGACATTGATTTCATGTTTTTGCTTGTTGTAAAGATCCCGCATGGCTTCGGGCGTAAGCACACGGTCGATCACCAGGTCGTTGTAGGCCTGATTTGCCAGCTCGCGGATCTTCCAGACCCGTACCTCCCATTTTACTTCTCCCGAATCGAGGTCCCCCTGTTCCTCAAGGTAAATGCGGGCAAGATAGTCGTCACAAACCTTTTGGATGCGCTCTTCCTTCTCTTCCCCGGGAAGGGAGCGGAAATTTGCCTCCGGGTAATACATGAACAGTTCATTCGGGTGAATTTTCATCCCGTCCACCCTGGCCACCTCATTTTCATCAAACCGGGTGCAGGAGGCAAGCACGAGAAGAAAGGAAAACAGTAAATACAATGATCGCATAATGGGAACTCCGTTTTTTATCTCTGTAAATTTAACATGCCGCGCAGCAAAATAAAATCTTTTAATTACGGGGCTTGGAATCCGGGAAAGCCTGAAAAGTTCCCGGATAATATGCATGAAGGAATTCCTTGCCGACTTCCGCCCGAAGATCCGTTTTTGAAATGAAGCGGATCGGGATATCTTTTTCCCCGCACTCGCGCAGCAGGGCGCCGGCGGCTTTCTGTATCGTTTGCAGAGGCGCTTCCCGGGAAAAAGCGAGCATGAGTTTTTTGTTGTTGCGGTACACTTTCCCGATGTAATATGGCGTCAGGCGGAGGGAGAAACGCGCGTCATTAAGGAGATTTTCCGCCGCCCCGGGCAGGGGGCCGAAACGGTCGCGGCAGGAAACGTGGATCTTGTCGACCTTTTTGAGGGCGTGGTCCGCGTTTTCCGCTCCCGATAAGATGTCGCTCAGTTCGCGGTAAAAGGCGATGCGGATGTCCTTGTTCCGGATGTAGGTCCCGGGAAAATAGGCGGGATGGTCGAGCTGAATGTCCGGGCTTTCGTGCCGGGGGCGGGCGGGAGATTTCACGGATTCCACTTCTTCGGCCAGAAGCCGGTTGAAGTATGCGTACCCCAGCCGGTTGATATGTCCGCTTTGCTCAACGCCGAAAAGGTCTCCCGCTCCCCGTATTTCAAGATCGCGCATGGCGATCTGGTAACCCGAACCCAGGTCCGTGTAATATTCGAGTGTCTGAAGCCGTTTTACCGCGGCGGGATTCAGGGCTTTTGAACGGGGGATCACCAGATAGGCAAAGGCCTTTTTATGGGAGCGCCCGACGCGCCCCCGGATCTGATAGAGCTGGGACAGGCCGAAACGGTGGGCGTTCAGCACGATGAGTGTATTGGCATTGGGAATGTCGATGCCGGATTCAATGATCGTGGAGGATATCAGGATGTCAAATTCGTGATGATAGAAATCCAGCAGGGTTTTTTCCAGTTCCGCGCCGGGAAGTTTGCCGTGCGCATAGCGGACCTTGTGCGCCGGGAACATGGCGGAGATCTTTTTCTGCATCCCGGGCATTTCCCGGATATTGTTATCGAGGATGAACACCTGGCCGTTTCGCTCAAGTTCCCGCTCCACCGCGGCACGCACCTCCTCGTTATCCCAGTAAATGATCTTCGTGGCGATGGGAAGGCGCTCCTTCGGGGGCGTGTCGATCTTTGTAATATCCCGGAGACCGCCGAGTGTCATTTGCAGCGTCCGGGGGATAGGGGTCGCCGTCAGAGTGATCACGTCCACACGGCGCTTCAGGTTCCGGATCTTTTCTTTGTCATTGACACCAAAACGGTGCTCCTCGTCGACGATTAGCAAACCTAAATCATTAAATAACAATATGTTAGACAACAGCTTGTGTGTGCCCACAACAACATCGATCCTGTGGTCACTGAGATCCGCGAGACGGCGGATCAACGCTTTTCCCTGCACAAAACGGTTTAGGTATTCCACCCGGATCCCGAACATGTCAAGGCGCTCACGAAAGCTCTCGAAGTGCTGAAAACACAGCATAGTGGTCGGGACGAGCACAGCCACCTGTTTGTTCGAATAGACCGCCTTGAACGCGGCACGGATGGCCACCTCCGTTTTCCCGAAACCGACATCGCCGCAAATCAGGCGGTCCATAATGCGGTCCCGCTCCATATCCCTCTTTACTTCTTCAATGGCGGCCCCCTGGTCCTCCGTCTCGTCAAAGGGGAATTCCGCCTCGAGCCGCAGGCTGTCCGGCGTGTCCTTCTCAAAGGCGAAACCCGGGAGCTTTTTCCGGTCATGATACAGGGTTATCATATCAAAAGCCGCTTTGCGAAGGTATTTTTTTGTGGACTGTTTGGCGTTTTCCCAGCGCATGCTCCCCAGTTTATCGAGAACGGGGGGTTTCGCCTTGTCCGCAGAATAGCGGAAGATCTTGTTCATGTGGCGGACGGGAACGTAAACCCTGTCCTTGTTCTGATATTCGACGACCATCGCTTCCTGTTTGACACCGCGGAAGGAAAGCAGTTCTATGCCCCGGTATATTCCCAGACCGTAATCCACATGGACAACGGCATCTCCGTAACGGAGAGATTCCGGTGAATCGATGCGCCGGGAACTTTCAGGGATAAAGCGCTTGTTGGGATTGACATAATGCTCCTTGTGATAGATCTCCCTTCCTGAAAGCAGGATGAAGTCCATGTCCCTGTACATAAATCCCTTCTGCACATTTGCCTTCACATATTCGGCATGTTCTCCGAGTACTTTGTGCAGGGATTCCAGCACCAGCTCATGTTCGGAAAAGACGGCAATATTGCTGAAACTGTCGATAAGCTCACGGTAATAATGCTTGTCACGGACATCTCTGGGGGGAACGGGGTCCGCGACCGGGAAAGACAGGTCCGGACGCACCGTGCGGGCATCGAAAAGCACCTGCCTGAAGGGTATTCCGGGGGTATATTCCAGCGAAGAGTCTTCTTTTTTCGGATCCGCCAGCCGTATTACCAGTGTGTTTTCCGGGAGCACATCCTGTATCTGTTTTTTCGCGAAGGAGGAAAAGGAGGCAGGAGGGATTTTTCCCGAATCACTCAGCGCAAAGGTATTCTGGTCATTGGGGTTAAAAAGGCGTATGGAATCAACCGTATTCCCGAAGAATTCGATACGGAGAGGGTAGGTGTGCCCGTAGGGATACACGTCCACGATCCCTCCGCGAAATGTGAATTCACCGCAGTATTCCACAATTTCACTGCGCTGATATCCTCTTTCCTGCAGTTTTTGACTCAACAGGGAAAAGGAGATTTCATCTCCGGGGGAAAGACGGAGCATATGCTCTTCAAGGTCCTCTTTGCCGGGAACGGGATGCCGGAAGACCGATTCTGTAGAAATGACAAGGTCAAGCGAACCCCTGTAAAGGTCTTTCAGAAAGCGGCTGAGATGATTTTCCAGGGCAGAATGACCGCTCAGGGAAGATCCGGCATTTTTGAACAGCGGGATCCAGGCAATGGAGCCGGGGGAAAAGAAAGCAAGCGCATCCGCATAGAAGGATTCCGCCTTGAGCTCGCTTTCGATCAAAACCAGGGGGATATATCCCGCCCTGGCGGCTTGCCATATCCAGAAAAGGGCAAAGCTTGTATTCGAAGTATTTATACTTAAGGACAGGCGGTGACGCAGAAGTGAAAAGGAACGCATAAAAGCTTTGTCCTCTTCAAAACGCTTTGCGATATCCGTAGCCGTCAATGTTTCACGTGAAACCCTTTTCGCTGCATTTTTTTCCATGGGGAATTATACAAAATCCATTCCGGTCTTCGAAATAAAAATATCCGGTATTTTGCTCCTCTTCTTCAGGAGATGTTTCACGTGAAACGGCAGCATTTTTTCCTGTTTGGTATTCATCTGCGGAATGAGTATATTTTTTATGAGAATGATGCGGAAAAAAAGGACGTGCCATGCAGATCACATTTTATAAATATCAGGGAGCGGGAAATGATTTTATTTGCATCGATGATCTTGCGGGAACTTTCCCCGGAGATGATCATGAACGGATCCGCCGCATCTGTGATCGTCATTTTGGTGTCGGGGCGGACGGTCTGATCCTGCTTCGTCCCTCCGAAAGGAATCATTTTGCAATGGTCTATTATAATGCGAACGGGGTTCCCGGAAGCATGTGCGGCAACGGGGGGAGGTGCCTGCTCGCATTTGCGCGGGATCTCGGATATGTCACGGAGGAAGAAAAGATCGTCTTTGACGCTTCGGACGGGGAGCATGAAGGAAGGTTTACGGCGGAGCATCTTGTCCGTTTAAAAATGCAGGACGCGGGCAGGCCGCGGAAAGCGGGCAGGGGCTATTTCGCGGACAGCGGCTCACCGCATCATGTGGAATATGTGGATAATCTGAAGGACGTGGATGTGGATAAGCGCGGGAGAGCGCTCAGAGACCATGAAATGTACGCACCCGGGGGTGCTAACGTGAATTTTGTCAAGGTGGAGAAGGACGACAGCCTGTCGATCCGGACCTACGAACGCGGCGTGGAGGCGGAAACCTTCGCCTGCGGCACGGGCTCGGTCGCCTCCGCCATGGTACATTGTTTTCTCGGCAATACAAAGGATGTTTTCACCATAAATGCAAGGGGAGGAAAACTGAACGTTTCCTTCACCTGTCGCGACGGCCTTTTCACCGATGTCTGGCTGGAAGGACCTGCAGCTTATGTCTTTAAGGGGGAAATCCGGAGATGAAAGATTTTAATATCACCAAATATTATAATCAGTTCAAATACGGGGAGGATGTTTTCCGGAAATTAATGCGCTACCGTGTAAAGCGCATCCTCCTGATATCCACATTTTACGACGCCTTTGTTTTCGAACACGACGCGCTTCTGGGCGAGCAGGTCTTTATCGAATACATGGAACTAAACCTTTCTTCCCCGCCTGAGATCGAGGCCGTTCCTACCGGAGAGGATGCGATAAGACAAATAAAAACAAACGATTATGACCTTATTATTACCACACTGCATTCCGGGAAGATCAGTCCTTTTGATGTGCTGAAAGCGATCCGGGAATACCGGCCCGATCTGCCGGTCGTTCTCTTGCTGACCAGTATGGCGGATATGAAGGTCGTAGAGGACCATCTTGAACCGGGTTATGCCTTTGATGAAATATTCCTGTGGAAGGGCGATGCCAACCTGTTCCTGGCGATCATCAAGTCGGTAGAAGACAAGAAGAACGTTTCCCACGATACGCGGGCGGGACTGGTGCGCGTTATTCTTCTGGTGGAGGATTCAACGCGCTTTTATTCAACCTTCCTCCCGCTGCTTTACGAGGAGATCGTAAAGCAGACACAGCACCTGATCATCGAAGAACTGAATGAACGTGAGAAGCGATTTCGCATGAGAGCACGGCCGAAGGTGCTCCTGGCAAAGAATTATGAAGAAGCGGTGGCGATCTACGAGGCCTACAAGGGCAATCTTGTCGCCGTGTTTTCCGATATGCGCTTCGAGAAAAAAGGCAGGGATGACAAATCTGCGGGACTGAAGCTGCTGCAGTCGTTCCGGAAGGACGGTACGAACCTTGCTTCGATCATTTTATCTGCGGATCCGGAAAATGCGGAGATCGCGGAAAGGTTTGATTTTGCCTTTCTCTATAAACACAGCAGGCATATTTTACACGGACTGCGGAGTTTTATCGTTGAAAACCTCGGGTTCGGGGATTTTGTTTTCCGGGACAGGCACGGCAATCCCATTGACAGAGCGGTCTATCTGGCCGAATTTGAGAACAAGCTGCAGAAAGTGCCGCAGGAAAGCCTGATCTATCATGCCGGTAAAAATCATTTCAGCGCCTGGCTGATGGCGCGCGGTGAGATCGAGATGGCCCGGAAGATCCGTAAAATGCAGGCCAGGGATTTCAAGAGCACGGACGCCATGCGCCAGTATCTGATACGCTCCGTCCTTGAGATCGAAAAAGCGCACAACCGCGGTGAGATCATTAAATTTCACAAGTATTCCATGCCGGAGGAAAACGAGATCATTCTTCTGTCGGAAGGTTCGCTCGGCGGCAAGGGCCGCGGTCTGGCGTTCCTGAACGCCCTGCTGACGCGCATGGAAAAGGATGAGATCTTTGAAGGGACCCCCGTGCGTCTTCCCAATACGGCCGCGATCGGCGTCAGTGAATACGAGCGCTTTATCGAAAGAAATCAGATCGACAGGAAGATCCACGACGATATGGACGATGAGGTGATCGACAATATTTTTCTTGAAGGCGAACTGTCCGGGTCCCTGAGGAATAAGCTTCGCCAGCTTCTTGAGCGTATTCACTATCCGCTGGCCGTCCGCTCCTCTTCGCTTCTGGAAGACAGCTATTCTCAGCCTTTTGCGGGAATATACCGTACGTACATGTTGCCAAACAATGACGGAGACCTTGAGGTCAGGCTTGCACAGCTTGAAAATGCGATCAAGCTGATTTATGCCTCTTCCTACAGTACCGGCACACAACAGTATATTGAACACATCGGTCACCAGATGGATGAAGAGAAAATGGCCGTGATCATTCAGGAAGTGATCGGAACCCGGAATGAGCATTACTATTTTCCGCATATCAGCGGGGTGGCGCAATCGTATAATTTTTATCCTATCGCCAGCCAGCAGCACCATGACGGCATGGCCGCACTGGCCGTGGGGCTTGGCAAAATGGTGATCGAGGGCGGGAATGTCTTTCGTTTCTGTCCCGCCTACCCGAAAGTCATGCTGATGTCCGAAGAGGAGATCTTTTCTGCCGGCCAGCGCGATTTTTACGCCCTGGAAATGAACAGCAGCAAAGAGATTCTTAGCGGAACGGAATCGACGACCCTGGTACGGCTTCCGCTGTCGAAAGCCGAATCCTTCGGCCGCCTGAAGCATCTGGTGTCCGTCTTTGATTATGAGAACAACCGGCTGTGGCCGGGCCTTGGGCGGAAAGGGCCGCGGATCGTCACCTTCGAAAACATCCTGAAATACGGGTATTATCCGCTGAGCGACGTCATACAGAAATTGCTGTCTATCGGCGAAGCTTCGATGGGGATGCCGGTGGAGATCGAGTTTGCCGTGGACCTTGACCGGCGATCTGACAAGGACAGCCATCCGACCTTTTATCTTTTACAGGTGCGCCCCCTGGCCGTATCCGGAGCGGAGACCATCGTGAATAAGTCGGACTACGCAGAAAAGGACATCATTCTTTATACCGAACACGGCATGGGAAACGGCGAGAAGAAAAATATCCATGATATTATCTGGTGTCCGCCGGAACATTTTGATCCCATGGAAACGATCCGGATGAGGTCCGAGATCGAGGAGATCAACAGGGAAATGAAAGAAAGAGAGAAAAGCTATATTCTGATGGGTCCCGGCCGCTGGGGAACGCAGGACCGTTTTATCGGCGTGCCGGTAAAATTCGCCGATATCAGTCAGGCCTGCGCCATCGTCGAGACTGTCATCGAGGGTTTTGAGATAACGCCTTCGCAGGGAACACATTTCTTTCATAATGTCGTTGCCAAACAGGTTGGATATTTTTCGGCACCGTATGTAAAGAACGCACGTTCCGGGGATTATGTCAACAAGCCCCTGCTTGAAAGCATACGCAGGACAGGGAAAACGCAGTATTTCAGGCATCTGCGTTCCGCCAAACCCCTGTGCATTAAAATGGACGGGAAAACCGGGAAAGCCATCATCTATATTGACAGATGAAAAAGCACCCTCTGTTCCGCAGCGCGGGAAGCCGCGTGTGAGCGTATCGCCGCAAAAGATGCAGGAATTTTTTCTTCCCGGTTTCGTAAAGATAAAAAAACGGATGTAAAACACAAACGCCTCCGCGAGGGAGGCGCCGGTGCTTCATTTCAAGAATGTATGGTTCTTACCAGCTTCTGCGATTCTGTTTCGGACGATCGCTTTTGGGGCGGGCAAGATTCACCTTGATGTTTCTGCCTTTCAAGTCACTGCCGTTGAGTTCATCAACCGCTTTCTGACCGGCTTCATCATCATCCATTTCGACGAATCCAAAACCCTTTGAATTGCCGCTGACCCTGTCAGTAATAATGTTGGCACTGCTGACAGTACCGAATTCACCGAACATCTGACGAAGATCGTCTTCGGTCGTTTCGTACGGCAGGTTTCCTACGTAAATGTTCATACTCGTTCCTTATATCTGTGCGTTGAATTAACTCACACTACCGGACAATAAAACGCACGAACTTGTCCGCAGTGTTTTGCCACCTTTGGCGTTGGGGTAGACTTCAGAATAATATCATATACGTCATATCCTTAACGGAGGCAATGTAAACAGTTCATTCAGGAATAACAAGCATTATTATTAAAATTATTATTTATTAAAAATCTTTATATGACGGCCGGACTGCGGCATTTTTCAAAACGGAAAAGGTAGATATATGGGCAGAAAGGCGATGTGGAAGGACATGCTTTACGATGACCCGATAAAAGATCGCCGGATAGAACGCAGCTGCGGGCGCCGTTATTTTTATTATCTATTTTTCCAGAAAGATCAGGAGGACCTGAATATCAGCGGGGGATATCCCGCGGACACGGCTGGCCTGGCCGATGGTCTCGGGACGGAATTTTTTCAGTTTCTCCCTGCCTTCATTCGAAAGAGAGGCGATGCGGTCGTAGTTGAATCCGGGCGGGATCCGCTTTGCTTCAAGCCGGCGCGCCTTTTTTACCTGTTTGTGCTGCCGCTCAATGTAACCGCTGTATTTTGTCAGCACAAAGGCCTGGTCGAGGGAATCTTCATCATGATCGGGAAAATACGCCTGCCGTATTTTCCGGAGGTCATTTTCATCAATTTTTTGCTGCCGCATCAGCAGGGCAAGTGAAGCGGAACGGTCGAGAGGAAGTTTCAGCGGATTGCCCGGGCGCAAACGCTGCTTTTCATACGCACGAACGAGTTCACGTGTCTCACGCCGCACCTTTTCAAAACGTGACAGCACCGCCTCCGGCTGCAGGCCGATCTCCCGGGAAATATCCAGAAGGCGCAGATGTGCGTTATCCCAGCGCAGAAGCAGGCGGAATTCGGCCAGGCTGGTGAACATGCGATAGGGTTCGGACGTCTCCTTGGAACAGAGATCATCGATCAGTACGCCGGTATAGGATTCATGGCGCTCCATGACAACCGGGTTTTTTCCGTCGAGATTGCGAACGGCGTTGACGGCTGCCATCAGCCCCTGGGCGGCCGCCTCTTCGTATCCGCTGGTACCGTTGACCTGTCCCGCAAAATAGAGTCCGGACACGGCCCGTGTCTCAAGCGATCTCCGGATCTGATGAGAGGGAAAAAAATCGTATTCAATGGCGTAACCGATCTTGATGAATTCCGCCCTTTCAAGCCCCGGAACGGAGCGCAGTGCGCGGATCTGGATATCAACGGGCAGAGAGGAAGAAAAGCCGTTCACATACCACTGGGAAGCGCCCTCCCACTCCGGTTCAAGGAAGAGCTGGTGAGAAGGTTTTTCCGAAAAACGCACGATCTTGTCTTCGATGCTTGGACAATACCGCGGACCGGCCCCGGCGATCTTTCCGGTATAGAGCGGAGAACGGTCCAGTGCGGAATGCAGGATACGGTGGGTCTCGTCTTGTGTATAGGCCAGCCAGCAGGGAATATTTTTGGGAGTGAAATGGGTTGTTGCATAGGAGAACGGCAGGGGATCCGGATCGCCTTCCTGTTTCTCCAGCCGTGAAAAATCAATGGAGCGTTTTGTAATACGTGAAGGCGTTCCCGTTTTCAGGCGGCCTACGCTGAACCCGAGGGATCTCAGCTGATCTGAAATACCGATGCTCGGCAGCTCGCCGTAGCGGCCGGCGGAGATCTGGACATCACCGATATGTATCTTGCCGCGTAAAAAGGTTCCGTTCGTCAGAATGCAGGCCTTTCCGGACAGACGGGATCCGTCCTGCAACAGTACGCCCCGGACCGTATCCTCTTTTATATCGAGCCCGCGTGCATCGCCTTCGATAATGTCGAGCCGGGGAGAGGCGGTAAGCGCCGCCTGCATGTATGCTTCGTATTTCCGCTTATCCGCCTGAGCGCGGGGGGACCAGACCGCGCGGCCCTTTGAGCGGTTCAGCAATTTGAATTGTATTCCCGTTGCGTCAATGGCTTTCGCCATTTCTCCGCCGAGCACGTCAATTTCCCGGACCAGGTGCCCCTTGGCAAGTCCGCCGATGGAAGGGTTGCAGCTCATTCTGGCGATGGAAGATCGTTCCAGCGTTATCAGGGCCGTCCTTTTGCCGAGACGCGCCGCCGCCAGCGCGGCTTCCACACCGGCATGCCCGCCGCCGACCACAATGATGTCATAATGTGTTTCCATTACGGGAAATGTACGTCAATTACGGATTTTTCGCAAACAATGTGCGTTATTTTCACGAATGGAGAAAAGGCGTTTTATTTCCCGATACAAAAATGCGAGAAAATATTGTTCAGGACATCCGCGGAAGTGGTCTGTCCGGTAATGTCGTCCAGAGCGTCGATCGCTTCGCGGATATCCACAGCAATGAATTCGTTCGACCAGTGTTCCCCCAGCGCTTTCCGCGCCCGTTCAAGCGATTCCAGGGAACGGCGCAGAGCACGCAGATGGCGTTGTTTTGTGATGGCGATACTGCTGCCGTCCACGTGATAGTGTGCTTTTACCACGTCGAGCATCATGTCCAGGAGGGTATCGATATTCCGGGATCCTGTTGCGGAAACCGCAAGGGTATGTTCGGCGGGCAATTCCGGAAAGGGTTTGTTCAGGTCGGACTTATTATGAACGAGGATCACGGGGATGTCGTTGTAGCGCGTGAGAAATTCCCTTTCAAACCGGAAGTCGTCCCCGGACAGGGGGTCAAGGACCAGAAGGATGAGATCGGCACCTTTCAGGGTTTTCAGGGCGCGCTCGGTCCCGATCCTTTCGATGTGATCTTCCGTTTCCCGGAGGCCGGCGGTATCCACCAGGCGGAAAAGGAAACCTTTATGAACAAAAGATTCCTCTATCGTATCGCGGGTGGTTCCCGGAATATGTGAGATGATCGCGCGCTCTTCCTCCAGCACGGCGTTCAGAAGGCTTGATTTTCCGGCATTGGGTCTTCCCACGATAGGGACAAGCGCGCCTTCCCGCAGGATCTTTCCCCCGCCGTAGGATTCCGCAAGCTCTGAAATATGCTTAACGGCTTCGCGGATCTTTGCCTCGGTCTCCCGGTGTGAAAGCGGGGTGATCGCTTCTTCGGAGAAATCCAGCTCCAGTTCCAGCACCGAGGCGATACCGGTAAGTTCATCGCGGAGCTGATGCACCTTTTCCGAAAGTTTTCCCGAAAGCAAACGGCCGGCGATCTTTTGTGCTCCGGCGGAAACGGCGTGAATAAGATCGGCGACGGCTTCCGCCTGCAGAAGGTCCATCTTTCCGTTCATAAAGGCGCGGCGTGTGAACTCACCGGGCAAGGCGGGCCTGGCACCGAGATCGTATAAAAGCGAAAGTACGGCAGGCGAAGCGGAATAGCCTCCGTGACAGGAGATCTCAACCGTATCTTCTCCGGTATAGGATGCCGGCGCTTTAAAATAGGTGGCGACCACATTGTCGATCAGCGTGTTGCTTTCCGGGTGCGCAACACGGGCGAATTGCGCAAGGCGGGGCCGGAGCTCAGCCACGTCCAGCGCCTTCAGCGCAATGGGAAGCGCCCTGTCTCCGGAAAGCCGGATCACGGCGATGCCGCCGACTCCCGGAGGAGTGGAGATCGCGGCAATGGTGTCATGATGTGTGTGAGACATAGGCATTATTTCAATAAAAGGACTTTTTTTGTTACCGGAGCGGCGGAAGCATTCTGTAAACGGCACAGGTAAACGCCGGACGGCAGACCGGCCGCATGAAAGGGGATCCTGTACCGGCCGGGAAGCAGAAAATCATCCAGAAGGGTTTTTACCTTCCGGCCGCGGACATCATACACCTCCAGCACCGTATTGCCCGCCCTGTCCGTGGAAAACAGGAAATGTGTTTCCGCATTGAAGGGATTGGGATATGCGAGGAGATGTTCCGCACGCTGCGGATAAGCGGCAGCTGATGTATTCACCGCCTCCTTTTCAAAACGGATCTCCGGGTGTGCGCCAAGGTGACCGAGGTCCGGCGACGTTCCGGAATAATCCGAAGGGTCATAGTTTATCAGGTAATAAGTGCCCTGCGTGAAAGATACGGTGCCGGCATCCCGGCAGGGGGAAGAGGAAGAAAGCGAATAATGACCTTCAAAGAGCGGATCGGCCTGAAGCAGGTCCGAGACCGAGACCGTCGAATTGTCATTTTCGCACAGAACGGATTCCACCCCACCGCGGAGATCGCTGTGAGATATGTTGATCCCGGAACCGGAACAGCGGACCTGGATCCCGCCGGAATTCCAGATGATGGAATTTACACATGCTACCGGTTCGTGTTGAGACTCCAGGTAAAGGGTTCCCGCACTGTCCGCGGTATAGGTGTTGCCTGCAATGGTGGACTGAAGCAGCTCAATGTTCCCGTATCGTGCCGCAAGCGCAGCTCCGCGGTTCTCCGCATGATTTTCGCTCAGCAGGGAGTTCATAAGCCTCAGGTCGGTATTTGTCGTGTATATCCCGCCCCCGTGCTGCGACACGGAGGAAGGTTTTTCATAAGAAAGAAAGGTTTTTTCTGCCGAATTGGAAGAAATATCGGAATAGTACAGCATCAGGCGGGAAAGATTTTCGGCGTAGATTCCGCCCCCGGATGAAGCGGTATTGTTGTAGATCGACGTATGGGCGGCCTTGAGGATGCTGCCTGAAATGCCCAGCGCCCCTCCGAGGCGCGCCCGGTTGTTCTCGAACGTCACCCCGTGAAGCCGGAGCGTGGAGGCCAGTGCATAGATACCGCCGCCGCAAAAATCGGCGGTATTGTCCTCAATGCTGACATGCTCAAGATAGCAGGTGCTGTTTTCGCAATAAACGGCTCCGCCGTACGTATATCCGGGATAGAAAACACGGCCGCTGCCTTCCCGCAGGCTCAGTCCGAGCACGGCGACGGAATCTGCATTCCTTAGGGTCAGCACAGGTTCGTAAACGGAAGTATCGCCAAGCAGTACCGTGTTTTCTGTCTCGCTGCTGTCGCCGTCAATAATATATGTGGAAGCAAGGGTCAGCGTTTTTCCCTCAATGCGTATGCTCCCGCGATATGATCCGCTCTCAATAAGCACCGTGTCGCTGCCGGACGCAATGTCAACGGCGCTCTGTACGCTGGCAAAGGGACGTTCAGGGCTGCCGTTTCCCCAGGTATCGTCGCCGCCGGCAGCGACCCAGATCCTGCTTCCGCCGTGCTCCGGCACATGACGTTCCGATTCAAAAGCGCCGATATCCGGTGGGGCCCATTCCGGCGACGGGCGCGGTTCCCCGGCGAGATCCTTGCGCGGAATGCCGGTGGTATCGGGATCGCCCCCTGAAATGCACGGTGATACCGGGAGCAGTACGGGGAAAGGATCATCGGGATCGATCTGCGGGTCATTACGGATATTTCCGGCGCCGTCACAGTCCTGCTGAAGCGCCGAATAACTGACAGTGAACGTTGCCGGGTCTTCCGGGAGCGGATGATCGAGAATGCTGTTCCTGATCCGGACCGATGATCCGTCCGCCTCCCAGGCATTGCCGGAAAAGGTGTTGTTGTAAAAGGTCACAAAATCCAGGTCGGCAGCGGAAGCGGACAGGGATACGGCATTTTCGCAGTCGTTGTCGTACAGCGCCAGGTTCCGCGCATTCAGCGTGCTGCTGTTATTCAGTGAAAAGAGGGATGCCGCCGATTGAACACGCAGAATGCTCTCCGAGATATACAAGCCGGAAGCGTCCAGAAGCACGGCGGACTTTTCGGCATCCTGATAGGAATACAGCCGGCTGTTCCGCAGGTGCATGCCGGACCCGGAGAGGCGGAGCGCGTTGCCCCTGAAGTAGGTCCCGTCAAAATGCACATCCTGTGAATTGACAATCTGTATGCCGCCGCCGTTCTCCGAACCGCTGCGGTCGAAGAGCACGCCCCGGACAAGACAGCCGTCCGCATTTTCGATACGGAAAAGCGGCAGGGTATTGTTATCGTTATAGATGGCAACGCCGGTTGAGAAATTGTATGAGCCGGGATTCTTAATATAGTTGTTCGCCAGCAGGGCGATCGTCTTTCCCGCGATATGTACGGGTCCGTCGTTCTGAAAGGAACGCATGACAAGCACGGTATCGCCGGAAGCGGCCGTGTCGACGGCCTCCTGAATCGAGGAAAGGCTGTCCGGGACGGTCCAGACGGCTGCGCGGAGGCTGAGCGTTAAAAAGGCAATAAGGAGGATCGGCCGTAAATATCTCACGTCATGCCTTCATATGATTTGTGTTGCGGCCAGCGATCAATCCGCTAATTCCACATTTCCGAACACGGCGTTCATTTCGATCGTCACCGGATAGGAATACGCGGATTCTGTGCCCTGTTTGCGGAGATCGTCGATCTTTCCGAAGACCGGTCCGCCGTGTTTGGTCACATTCCAGTTGGTGGGCACGGAAAGACGGACTTTGCCGAACACCGCGGAGAGCTCGATATATGCCCCTGTTTTGGGAACGGCCTGCCGCAGGTCGATGTCCAGGTTCCCGAACACGGCGGTCCCGTGGCCCCCGGCAAGCTGTTTGTCATTGATCACTTCGCGGTGACCCTGAAAAAGGGTGTTGATGTTGAAGGTGTGATCCTCTCCCGCTTCATGTCCTTCTTCTTCCGGAGGGCAGGGCTTTTGCCGCTGTTTTTTTCGCGGCCAGACCAGGAAACCGACAAGGATAAGCATTGCGGGCCAGATAAGGTCGCTGATATCGTAGATCCCGTGGGTATGCAGCAGCATCACAATACCGAGGACCACCAGAAAGATCCCGCCGCCCCACGAGCCCCCCGGCGCAAAGATCGTGATAAAGCCCAGCAGAATCAGAATAAGGGGCCACCAGGTGAGGAAGAGGTCGTCGATATCCCACCAGCCGATATTGTTGCCCAGGGCAATGATGCCGAAGCAAATGAAGACGATCGCGAGGATCACACGGAACAGATTATGCCGTACGGCGCGTTTTTCCATCATTTATCTCCTTGACTTTTTGAATAAAATAACGGTGTATCCGGCTATCCTGCGTAAGCTCCGGATGAAAGCTTGCGCCGAGATGCATTCCGGATTCGATCAGGACCGGCTGATTCCCGTATGCGGCAAGAACACGGACCGATCTTCCTGTGGACAGTATCTTCGGGGCGCGGATGAATATCGCATGGAAGTGCTTGCCGGGATCAAACGCCAGCGTGATCTCTTCCGTAAAAGATTCTTTCTGTGATCCGTAGGCGTTGCGGGTGACGACCGCATCGAGAAAACCCAGCTGGCGGATACGGGGATCTTTACAGCCCGTACCGAGAAGGATAAGCCCGGCGCAGGTCCCGAACACCGGAAAAGCCGCGGCAAAATTCAGAATATCTTCGTAATCGATACGGAATCCCATCATCCGGGTCAGGGTCGTTGATTCTCCGCCGGGGATGACCAGCCCGGTGATTCCGGAAAGCTGTTCCCGGTATTTTATGATCTCGGCCGCGACCCCTGCGGAGCTTAGCATTTCCGCATGCCGGGCATAGGCACCCTGAATGCCCAGAACACCGATACGTAAGTCTGACATGTACAATCCTGTTTAGGTCCTACCAGCCCCGGTTGGCCATTTTTTCCTTTTCTTCCAGCCCGGAAGCCGAAATGCCCACCATCGCTTCTTTTAGCCGCTTTGAGATCTCGGCCAGTGCGGCAGGGTCGTCATAATGCGTTACGGCCTTCACGATGGCTTCAGCGCGGGGTTTGGGATCATCCGACATAAAGATCCCCGATCCGACAAATACGGTTTCCGCGCCCAGCTGCATCATCAGTGAAGCGTCCGCGGGAGTTGCGACGCCGCCTGCGGCAAAATTGGGGACCGGCAGTCTTCCGTTTTCCGCCACCCATTCCACGATTTCAAACGGAGCGCCGAGATGCTTTGCCTCGGTCATCAGCTCGCTTTTATCAAGGATGGTCAGCTTCCTGATCTGCATCATCACTTTCCGCATATGGCGCACCGCTTCAACAATATCCCCGGTTCCGGGCTCGCCTTTTGTGCGGATAAGCGCGGCGCCTTCACCGATACGGCGCAGGGCTTCGCCGAGATCTCTGCATCCGCACACAAAAGGAACGCGGAAATCTTTTTTCCAGATGTGATTTTCTTCGTCCGCCGGTGTCAGCACTTCCGATTCGTCGATAAAATCCACCCCGATCTCCTGGAGGATCTGCGCTTCGGCAAAGTGACCGATACGGCATTTGGCCATCACGGGGATGGACACGGCTTCCCGGATCTTCAGGATCATGTCCGGATTGCTCATGCGGGCGATCCCGCCGTGTGCGCGGATGTCCGCCGGGATGCGCTCCAGGGCCATGACGGAAACCGCCCCGGCGTCTTCGGCGATCTTTGCCTGATCCACATTCGTCACATCCATGATCACGCCGCCTTTCAGCATCTCCGAAAGGCCGGCCTTTACCTCAAAAGCTCCCTTTTTCATTACTTTCTATCTCCGTTTAGGGTTTTAATATAATCCACGATATCGATGATACGGTCCCCGGGCGTGCTCGCTCCCGCGGTAATACCGAGGCTCTCGCAGTTGCGGAACCACGATGCGTCGATATCCGCTTTTTCGGCAACCATATGGCTGTTCCTGTTCAATGAGCGGGAAACGGTGAACAAACGTTTCGAATTCGCGGATGCCGGATCGCCGATGATCAGCATACCGTCATTCTGCATTGCCAGTTCCCGCACTTCTTCCTGGTTCCTTCTCGTCGGTTCACATATCGTATTAATGATACGGCAATCCCGTGATATTGTCAATATTCCGGATACGATTTCACGCACATTGTCAAACAGCTGTGTGCTCTGGACCACAACCCCCGTCCGTCTTTTGATTTTGCGGCCCTTCAGCTCCCCGGCATTCTGGACGACGCAGTAATCATGCAGGCGGGAAACAATGCCCTGAACCTCATCATGGTCCCTGTCGCCGATGACAATGACCTGACGGCCCTCGCTTTCCAGTTCCAGGGCATGATCGTGGATCTTTTTCACCAGGGGGCAGGTTCCGTCTATCAGATCTATCCCCATCTCTCTGGCGGTATACACGAGTGCCGCATTCGTTCCGTGCGCGCGTAGCAACAGGGGCATTTCACCGACATCCTCAAGGTCTTTAACAAATACGAGCCCGTTTTGTTTCAGCCGGTCCATTACCACCTTGTTATGGACAAGATCACCCGTTACGGCAACGCGACCGTATTTTTCCAGCGCCGCGCCGGCGAGCTCGACGGCGTTCCTGACACCGGAACAGAACCCGCAATGTTCAGCGATCCGGATTTTCATTGAACGCCGCTTTCACATGTTGCATTATGGCACCGATCACTTCCGGGAAAAGCTCTTCCAGGGGCTTTTTGCTGACGATGCCGCTGGCATGCTGATGCCCGCCGCCGCCGAAACGGCGTGCGATCCCGTTCGTGGAAACGGAGCCTTTGGAACGGAAATTGATACGTGTTGAACCGTCGGTCCTTTCCTTGAACATAATGCTGATCTCCACACCCTCTATCATACGGAGAAAATCCGTGATCCCCTCGGTATCATTATCATCCGCTCCGTTATTTTTCAGCATGCTGCGCGTGATAAAGAACCAGACAACACGCCTGTCCTCTGAAAAATGAAGGTGGTTCAGGACAGAGGAGAACAACTTGATCCCGGACAGCGAGATATTCCCGAAGAGCCGGCAGTAAATATCATACGCGTTAATATCGTATTTCATAAGTTCAGAGGCGACGCGGTGCGATCCCGGGGTCGTATTCCCGAAACGGAAATTTCCCGTATCCCCCGCAATAGCCGTATACAGCTCCCGTGCAATGAGAGCGTCCATTCTGTCCGGGTAGCAGTATTGTATGAATTCGTAAAGCAGTTTTCCGACAGAACAGTCCTTGTCGTTGACGATCTCCTGAAGATAGACGGGGTTGTTCTCCCGGGGATGATGGTCGATCGCAACGACCGGGACCGAAGTGCCGAGCGCGTCCTCTCCGAGCTGTCCGGTACGGTCGAAAGCACCGGCATCCAGGATGATCAGCATATCGGAGCGTGAAAGGATCTCCCTGTGGCGGGACGGGACATAGCGTACGCAGCGGGAATCCGGGTCAAGAAAATGCAGATGTGCGGGCGTGGGGGAAATGTTCAGGATATGGACTTCCTTTCCCAGCTTTTTCAAAAGACGGTACAGGGCCAGCTCCGAGCCGATCCCGTCGGCATCGGGATTCTGATGCGTGGTAAGCACAAAAGCGGATGCAAGATCGATACGCTGTTGAAGTTCTTTCCATTGTTGCGGCAGTGAATGTTCTCCGTACATACAAGCTATTCTCCCCAAATAGCTGATATTTTACGAATATTGCAGGAGAATACAAAGAAATAAAAGGCCAAAGAAAGGCCCTGGAAGGCGTCACGGGACCCGCTCCGCCGCCGGTACCGTCCGTGGTGCGTTTTTTTAATCAGCCGAGAAGCGCTTTCATGTCTTCGTCTACACTGCTGATGCCGGAGAGGCAGATCCTTCGGCACCGCGGCGATCATGGCCGTTCCGCCCTCTTTTACATGACGGACCGCAGGCAGGGGAAAAGGATTGATTTTTTTCATGGTTTCATTTCCGAAAAATTCGTACATTTCCGAAAAATGAAACACGTCTTTAACACAACGGAATGGCGGGATCTTCTGCATCTCTGCAAAAAATGGAAAGCGGACAAAGACCGCCTTGTCTTTACCAACGGTTGTTTTGACGGATTGCATGCCGGCCATCTTGCCCTCCTGGAATTTGCCCGGAAGCAGGGGGATCGTCTTATTGTGGGGCTGAACAGCGATAACAGCGTACACGAACTCAAGGGGAAGGACCGGCCGCAGTACGGTGCGGACAGGCGGGCGCATGATATTCTGCAAAGCGGCCATGCGGATGCGGTCGTGATCTTTGAAGAGCGGACCCCCGGGAAGATCATCGCTTATCTGCGGCCGGACGTGCTGGTCAAAGGAAGCGATTACCGTCCGGAAACGATCGTGGGTGCGGATACGGTCAGGGGAAACGGAGGAAGGGTGCTGATATTCCCGCGCATTCCCGGATATTCCAGTTCGGAATTGCTGATCAAAGGCCGGACGGGGAAACGGGAACAAAAATAACCATAAGGGTGTGAAACCGATGATGAAAAAAGCAGGTCAACGTATTTTTCTTTTCCTTCTCGGCACGGTGGTATTTCTGGCGCCCCGCCTGAACGCGGAAGATATCCTGAAGATCCTTGAGGGATACGGACGCGATTCTGTCAGTGCGTACAGCGAAGACGCTGCGCAGGAAGAAGCCGCCAGGCTTTTTAATCTCATTCTGGAGCCGGACGGCGAGATCGTGGTGTCCCAGGCGGAGCAGTATTTGAAAGACAGTGAGTCCGGGATCGTAAGGGCCTACCTCTGTGTGATGCTGGCGGATTATGCCTTTGTCAATAAACGCGACGACAACGGCCTGCATTATTTGCGCCGTGCAGTGGAAGAACATGATCCCATCCGCAATGACAGCTATTACCGTCTTGTGCTCTCACGGGCACAGAAACTGATCGCCGAATCCCCCGGAAAGACAAACGAGGGTAAACATTCGGTCCTGATGAATTATTCTCCGCCGCCGGTCAAGGGGGATCCGGCCGTAAAGGCGGTCCCGGAGGGGGAAGCATCGCCGGAACGGAAAAGTCCCCCGGCAACCGTGCCGGCAGAAAGTGAACCCGTTCCGGAGAGAACGATCAACTACCGGATCCAGGTCGGCGCCTTTTCCCTGAAGGACAATGCTGTGAGACGGCAGGAATTCTTTGAGGACAAGGGGTTTCCCACAGAGATCGAGATACGCCGGGGAAGCAGCGGAACATTGTACCTCGTGAGGATCGGGGCCTATGAAGGATACCAGGAAGCAAAACAGGCCCTCTCCAGACTGAAGGAACAATATCCTTCCGAGGAAGGCATCGTGGTAAAGGTCGCAAAAGAATGAAGCGTCTTTCCGCACTTTTTTTGCTGCTAAGCCTGGCAGGCTTTCTGTGGGGGATCGTCGGCGACTGGGAGCATTTCGGTCCCCGGCTCACACTCAGCGATCTTCGTATCGACGGAGAGCATTTGCGGGCCGCCAGCGGCGGAGGCCTGACCAATTTTCATCTTTACAGGGAGCGTTTTTCAGCGGCGGAAGTTCCGGAACACCCCGGGCATATAGGACTGCGACGCTATTATGTGAACGATGACGGCTCGGAATGGTTCTCCTACCGGGGAAACCGGGAAGGTATCAGCTGTGTTACGGAAGACGGTCGCAGAGATGTTTTTGCGCTGGGATTCCGCTTTGTCAGTGCCTTCGCCGGCGACAGCACGAATGTTTTTGCGCTGTTTATGAATGATCTGAGTCCCGGGATCGCGCATTTTATCAAATATAACCGCCGGTATATTTTCAAGGATACGTATAACCAGTTCCCGGGGTCCCCCGGGGAAATTCATGATATTGCCGTTGCCGGGGACAGTATTTTTATCGCCTCCGACGGAGGTATATACAGGGGGTGGCTGCACAGCGCCAATTTAAAACCAGCGGCCGCATGGTCCCCCCTGCCTTCCGTGAACGAAACGGTGCACAAGCTTTTTGCTTTTGGCGACAGCCTGTATTATGCCGATGAGGATCAGGCCCTGTACCGTTATTATCAAGGGGACAAAGCGTTGCTGTTTACCGCGGAAGATGCCCCGCAGAGCTTTTACCGGCAGGGCGACGCGCTGTACCTGGCAACGGAACATGATGTTTACAATGTATTTGCCGCCGAAAAGACATATGAAGGGAAAGACAGGCTGAGCGGTTTCTGCATGCAGGGCGACACCCTCTGGCTGGCACCGGAGAACCGGGGGCTTTTGCGGGTGACGCCCGGCGGCGGGGAGCAGGAACGTTTTATTCCGAACAGCATGCTGCCTCTCCGGGCGAATGCGCTGGCGATCACGGACGAGCAGCGGGTTGCCGTTTGCGGATTGAGCGGTGTGTCCATTCTTGACGGCAGGTCCTGGCATAATCTTGTTTTTTCTCCCGTGAAAGAAGTTTCGGGAGGGGAAAGGGAAAGTGGCGAATATTCGGCGGATACGCTGAATATTGCCTATCGGACCGGCGGCCAGACCGCTGTTTATGACGCGCTCGTTTCCGGCCGGGGAGAGTTGTTCTATACGGTCACCGACATCTCGGCCCTGCCGGTGCCGGATCAGAGTCCCGAAGCCGAAGGCCCCGGGGCGCTTGTGCGGATCGATCTCGGCGATGTTTTTGACTATACCGTTTATGATACGAGCGGGGGCCTGATCACGGGGACACAGGAGCTGGGCGGAAGCCCCCACTATCTGAAAATGCGGGGGATCCGGGAAGATGCGTTCGGCAACATATGGGCGCTCAACGTACATACGCTCGAAGCAATGCCCCTTATTCTGTTTCGTCCCGACGGCAGTATCCGGAAATTTTCCAGGGAGGAATCCGGGGACAAACTGCAGATACTGGCAAGAGAGATGGTCTTTGACACCCACGGGCATCTGTGGATCGCCAATGAGGCCCGCCAGGGGGATGTGCCGCGCACGGACGGCGGGATCACCGTCTATGATCCGCAGCATGACGTCTGGAGGCTGCTTACAAGCTCCGACGGACTGATCAGCAATGATGTATTCTCCGTGGATATGGACCCCCTTACCGGAAATATCTGGGCGGCCACCGCTTCCGGCGTGCAGATGATCCGCGCCCCTTCGTCCCTTGCGACGGCGGAAAATTTTCAGCTTAATCCTCCCCTTGACGGTCTCAGCGGGATCGTTCCGAAAAAGATCCGTATCGATCCGAGAGGGAACAAATGGATACTGACGCAAAACCAGGGAATTCAGATCTACCTGACCAACAGCACCTGGTTTAACCAGGGGAACGGCCTGCGCAGCGGCAATTCCGGCCTGCCGGATGACATTGTCTACGACCTTGTGTTCGATACCCGGGAGGGGTACGCCTATATCCTCACGGAATCCGGACTCAGCAGGTATGAGACCGCATGGACGGAAGCGCGCACGGAAATGGAAGTACCGGAGATATTCCCGCAGCCGTACAAGCCGGACAGGGACGCATATCTTGTCATTGACGGGCTGGCGGACCAAACCCAGGTCGTGATCAGCACGCTTGACGGCCGGGTGGTGAAACAGTTCTTCCCGGAAAGTCCCGAGAACAAGGGGAAGCAGATCATCTGGGACGGCCGGCTTGATAACGGGAAACATATTCCCCGGGGCATCTATCTTGTTTTTGCCGAGAATATCGACGGGTTGAAAAGCACGGCGAAATTTGCGGTCGAATGACCGCAGGATCTCCGGAATATCACGGAGCATGCATGTTCAGAGTGCCCGGGAAGCTGAGGGCCGCAGATCCAAAATATCTTTCAATTCCCCCGTCCTTTCACTAAATTTACCCACTTCACGCAACCCGAGACCTTAAAAAGGGGAAAGCATGGATTCCAAAACGATACGGCAGCAATTCATTGACTATTTTGAAACAAAGCGGGGACATACGCGGATCCCGAGCGCACCCGTGATCCCCCAGAATGACCCGACGCTGTTATTTACGAATGCGGGGATGAACCCATTCAAACCGTATTTTCTCGGTGAACTGAAACCGCCCTACAAGCGGGTGGTGAATACGCAGAAGTGCATCCGCGTCAGCGGCAAGCACAATGACCTTGAAGAAGTGGGGCGCGACCATTACCACCATACGATGTTTGAAATGCTCGGAAGCTGGAGTTTCGGCGACTATTATAAAAAAGAGGCGATCGAATGGGCCTGGGAATTGTTCACGGAGGTGTGGGGAATAGACCCGGGCAGGCTCTACGCCACCGTCTATCACGATGACGGCGAGGCGCTGGAGATCTGGAGGAAGATCCCGGGGCTTCAGGAGGACCACCTTCTGAAATTCGGCAAAAAGGACAATTTCTGGTCCATGGGAGACATCGGCCCCTGCGGTCCCTGTTCGGAGATCCATTATTATTGCGGCAACGATCCGGAGCACCAGGATCCCGCAAAAGTGAACCGCGGCGACCCGGATTACATGGAACTGTGGAACCTGGTCTTCATTCAGTATAATGCTACTCCGGACGGAAAGCTGGAACCGCTGGAACAGAAACATGTCGATACCGGCGCGGGATTTGAACGGATCGTGGCCGTCCTCCAGGACAAGCACAGCAATTATGAGACGGATCTGTTCAGGCCCGTTATTGAACAGATAGAGACCTTGTCGAATATTGCCTATGAACAGGGGCGGGACGGTATGCCCCACCGGGTGATCGCAGATCATATCCGTATGCTTTCCGTTGCCATTGCCGACGGAGCCATCCCCGGGAACGAGGGCCGGGCTTATGTGCTGCGCCGGATCCTGCGGCGGGCTGCGCGGTTCGGACGAACACTGCGGATGAAAGAGCCTTTCCTCTACCGGCTTGTGCCGGCGGTCGTACATATCCTGGGGGACGTCTATCCCGAACTCAGGGTACAGCGGGAGTACATCCAGCGGATCATACGCGCGGAAGAGGAATCTTTCGGGAACACCCTTGACAAGGGGCTCGAACTTTTTGAGCGCTTTGCGAAAAAAGCGCAAAAAGCGTCCGGTAAGCAGCTGCGGAGCAAGGATGTATTCCAGCTGTACGACACCTACGGCTTCCCCATTGACCTGACCCGCCTGCTGGCGGAGGAAAAAGGGCTTTCCATGGATGAAGCGGAGATCGACCGCCTGATGGAAGCCCAGCGTGAACGCGCCCGGGCTGCAGGAAAATTCAGACAAAGGTCCGTTGAAAAGCTCGGCTGGACCGTGCTTTTGGAAAACCGGGAGCCGGAATTCGACGGTTACGACACGTTTACCACCCGTTCCCGCCTGCTCAAATATGCCACCGACAGCGAAAATTCCTATCTTGTATTTGACAGGACGCCCTTTTATGCCGAAGCCGGCGGGCAGATCGGTGACAAGGGACACATCCGCATGCAGACAAGGCACGGAAGCAAAACTTTTCCGGTCGTGGACACGCAGAAAATGCACAATGACATTGTCCATGTCGTTCCGGGCGATATCGTGCAGGATGTGCTGAAGTACGATGATCTTGAACTGCAGGTGAACGAAGGGAAGCGGCTGGATACGGCGCGGAATCATTCCGCAACCCATCTGCTGCACGCTGCCCTGGAGAATTTGCTGGGAGAACATGTAAAACAGGCAGGAAGTTATGTGGGACCGGAGCGGCTGCGTTTTGACTTCACCCACTTCAGAAAGCTTCACCGCGAAGAGATCCTTGAGCTTCAGCGGGAAGTGAACGAAAAGATCTTCCGGAATATCCCGGTGAAAACGCAGAAAAAACACTATGTCGAGGCGGTCCGGGAAGGTGCAAAAGCACTTTTCGGTGAGAAGTACGGCGATGAGGTGCGTGTTGTCAGCATGGGAGAGATTTCCTGTGAACTTTGCGGGGGAACCCATGTGGACCGGACGGGCGATATCGGGCTGTTCATCATTGTCAATGAAAGCAGCGTGTCCTCGGGGATCCGCCGCATTGAAGCTTTGACCGGCGAGGCCGCTCTGCGGATGATGGAACAGCGGCAGGAGACCCTGATGCTTTTGCGCACCCGCCTGAAAACGGAAGAAGGTGAAATAGCCGGACGTATTCTGAACATGCAGAAGCAGATCAAGGAAATTGAGAAAGAGAACCTGGAGCTGAGATCGAAATTGCTGTCCCTGGATATCGACAGGTATTTCCGGAATAAAAAGACCTACCGTGGCGTGCCGCTTTACATCAATGACGTCCGGGCCGAAAGCATGGACCAGCTGAAAGCCCTCGGGGACAAGGTGCGCAATAAAATGAAAAGCGGGATCGCGGTTTTCGGCACCGTGATCGGGGAGACTCCGCAATTGCTGTGTGTTGTCAGCGATGACCTTGTAAAACGGGGGTTTAAGGCCGGGAATATCGTACGCGGACTCGGCAAGGCGCTCGGCGGAGGCGGCGGAGGGAAACCGCATATGGCCACCGCGGGCGGGAAGGATGCCGATAAATTAAGGGATGTCCTTGAAGGAGCGGAAGACATTCTCAGATCGGAAAAATAGCGGTTTCTGCATGTTCCCGGGAGGCGGAAGGGACGTTCCGGACGGGACCGCCGCCGGCCGGTTTTTATTTGTGAACGGGAAGGGAATTCCGTAAGATCCTGTGAACGGTCGTTTATATATAAAAAACTAAATAAGGAGAAGAGATCATGGTGTTGAACCTTTGGCATTATCTGTTTATCGCTGTCGGGATCAATGTTGTCATGTTCATTCCGGCATACCTGTTCAAAACGGACAAGTTCACCGACCTCAGCTATTCGCTGACGTTCATTATCCTGATAATAACAGCATGGGTCCTGTACCCGTTTTCCGCCGGGAATACGCTGATCGCCGCCATGGTCGTGGTCTGGGGCCTGCGGCTGGGGATATTCCTTTTTGTGCGGATCGGGAAAATGAAACGCGACAGACGTTTCGACGGTATCCGGGAATCGTTCTGGAAATTTCTGCAATTCTGGCTCCTGCAGGGCATCTCGGTATGGATCATTCTCATTCCGGCGCTGCTTTTCATGAAAACGGAAGTCCCCCGCCTTTGTTACGCCGGTCTGGTGATCTGGGCTGCGGGCCTGCTGATCGAGGCTATTGCCGATGCGCAGAAATACCGCTTCAGCCGGGAACCGGAGAATAAAGGAAAGTTCATCGACAGCGGTCTCTGGAAAATATCCCGGCATCCCAACTATTTCGGAGAGATCCTTTGCTGGGTGGGCGTTTACGTACTTGTGTTCCTGTCCTTTACGCCGCGCGAAATGCTGATGGGGCTGGCCAGTCCTCTCTACATCATCTTCATCCTGCTTTTCCTTACCGGCATCCCGACAGTGGAAAAACGTGCCGATGAAAAGTGGGGCGGGGATCCCGGTTACCGGGAATATAAGCGAAGAACCAGTATCCTGATCCCCTGGTTCCGGAAAAAGTAAAGCAAAAAAATATATCCCTTCGCCATTCCGGCATGTCCGGGACCGGGCGGGCATTAAGCGGCTGTCGTTCCGGATGGCCGGTGGATCACAATTCGCCGAAAAGAAGCTCTTTTTCTTCCCCGTTCTCCCGGCACAACAATCCGGCGCGTTCCGTAAAGGCAAGCGGGACCACATCGCGCGCTTCTCCGTGTACGTTGAGCGGACGCACTCTGCCTTTACCGTACAGCAGTGCGTTGAGTTCGGGAAGGAACGCCGCAAAACCGCCGGAAGACAAGGCCTGATAAAGCCCATCAAGCTGGCGAATCAGGCTTTCAAAAAGCTTGCCGGTGTCGCAGTCGCCGCCGGTAAGCTCCTTCATGCTCACCGCCTGATCGCGGAGCGCGGAAGGAATGGGATTATTGATGTTCATGCCGATACCGATGACCCCGTGGGTGTCTTTTCCGCGGGTCACGGCTTCCGGAAGGATCCCGCAGAGTTTCCGGTTGCCGGCATACACGTCATTCGGCCATTTCACGAAAAGCGGAGCGGGAACATGTGTTCTCAGCGTACGGACGACCGCCAGGGCCGAAAGCAGGCAAAAAGGCAGAAGGGTCCCCGAGGGGTCAATGTGTTTCAGGAGGATGCTCAGATACAGGCCGCCTTTCTGGGAATGCCAGCTGCGGCGGTACCGCCCCCGTCCCGCTGTCTGACACGCGGCCGTCAACACCGCACCGTGTTCGTAACGTTCCGCGTTTTGCAGCAGTTCGGTGTTGGTGGAGCCGATGGAATACACCCGGTAAACGGCCGATCCGATAATGTGCTGTTGTGAGTTCATGCGGGAAATTACGTGACCCCGCACAGAAATGAAAGCGATAAAATACAGGAGGGGGTAGCAAGGGCTCCGGCGGCCGCAGGGAGCAGAATGTATTTTTTTACTTTTTTACGTAAAGACGAAAAGATCCCGCTGTGGATATGATCCGGTGGGAAGCAGGATCTTCTCGCTTTTACGATAAGGGGGTGTAATAAGGATCAGTTGCTGTCTTTCGCCCGGTGTCTGTAGATAAAGGTGGCGGACAGGAAACAGGCGGCAGCAAAAAGCAGTCCCCATACAAAACGGGGGTCGCCCATGACACTGCTCATCTTTACGGTATCCATGGTCTCTGCGTTCAGGTTCCCGACCATGGCGAACAGATTTCCGAAGATGCCGGGAAGATCGATCTGATGACGGAATATGACCTCTGTGACGGCAAAAAGCCCCTCTGCAATGCCCATCACGGCAACGCCTTTTAAAAAGGCATTATGGGTAAAAACGGCGGAGAACAGGAAAAGGAGGCTTCCGATCACAACAGCCACCTTCAGGTAAGCCAGCAGTCCGAGGAAAGATCCGTACAGCGCCTGCCCCAGGGGGAAGCCCAACCCTGTTCCAAGACCGATAAAGGCCATAATGAGAGCGGCAATGATGCCCAGGCCTGCCAGCCATGCAAGCCCGCCGTAAACATGCATGAGATATTTCACACCGCAAACCCGCCAGATATTCACCGGCTGGCAGCGGAAAAACAGGTCGCAGCCCAGTTGCCTTTCACGGTTCAGGCTGCTCTGGGACATAAGCACCAGGAAAATAAAGTAGATCATCGCAAAAAAGAACATAAGGCCGTAGGATCCCGTCCTTGCGGCCAGGGTTCCCGTCCCGTCGTTAAAAAAATGGATATCGGAAACGTTCGCCAGCATCGCGATAAAGAGAGCGATCAGCATCAGGCCGAGGAATCCGGAGATGATCCAGACCGGCAGCCAGTAGGAATTTTTCCGTTTAAGGTATTCGGTTTTGATCAGGGCATATATTTGTTCCATCACGACCTCCCTTTTATTGATTGACAACGGCAACAAAGATATCGGACACGGCGGCCAGGAAAGTGCGCGCATCACTCAGCGGGGGATTTCCCTCGACCAGTGCGCGGACCTTTCCGAGCGAGCGGTGCACGTCATACGCCCTGAGGGAAAGGAGCTCTTTCTCCCGGGCGGCCGGCAGTTCATATATTTTCCAGCGTTCACGCAGGTCTTCGACGGAGTCATGCAGGATAACCTTCCCCTCATCCAGGAAGATCACGTCCTGCAGGATGTTCTCCACTTCGGCGACCTGGTGGGTGGAGATAACCACGGTCTTGCTCTCGTCGAAGAACTCTCCGAGCAGCAGGTCGTAGAACTCCTTGCGGAAGACGATGTCCAGGCCCA